>JAQTRB010000013.1 GCA_028712015.1 Syntrophales bacterium | reverse complement strand
GCATCGTTGAAGATCTTGTCGGGCGTCCCCCGTTCGAGAATCCGGCCGTCCTCCATGAAGACGATTTCGCTGGCGAGCGAACTGGCGAACCCGATCTGATGGGTCGCCATGATCATGGTCATGCCGTTGTTCCCGAGGTCGCGGATGACCGCGTGAACCTCGCCGATCAGTTCGGGGTCCAGCGCCGACGTCGGTTCGTCCAGCAGCATCACCTTCGGATCCATCGCCAGTGCCCGGGCGATCGAGACCCGTTGCTTCTGGCCGCCGGAGAGCTGGGCGGGATATTTCTGCATGTGATCTTTCAGGCCGACCCGCTCCAATTCCATGACGGCGCGATCATTGGCCTTCGCCTTCGGCATTCCCTTCACCTGGACCATCCCGATCCGGACGTTCTCCAGCGCGTTCAGGTGGTCGAAAAGGTTGAAATCCTGGAAGATCATCCCGACCTTCTGGCGGTAGGCGTAGAGGTCGCGCTTGTGCGCGTAATGCACCTCCCGGCCGTCCAGCCAGATTCGCCCCTCGTCTGGTTTGACGAGGAAGTTGATGCACTGCAACAGCGTGCTCTTGCCTGCGCCCGAGGGGCCGATCAGGATCTTGAGATCCCCCTTGTTCACGTCGAGCGACGCCCCCCGGAGGACATCCTTTTTCCCGTAGCGCTTCGATATGTTTTCGATCCGTAAAATCGGTTCTGCCATCTTCTGCCTATAATCCGTGCGGGGAGTATCCCGGAATCCGGACCTTCTCCTCCAGAATCCGGAGGCCTTTCGTTCCCATCCAGGTGAGGACGAGAAAGATGATCCCCGCGGTGAGATAAAGGGGGAGCTGCTGGTAGGTCCGGGTCGCCACGAAATGCGCCCGCGCCATGATCTCGGCTACCCCCAGGGCGTAGGTCACCGCCGAGTCCTTCAGCAGAATGGAGTATTCGTTCGACCAGCCGGGAACGGACAGCCGGAGCGCCTGTGGAAGAATGATGACGGATATCGCCTTGAGATCGCTCATCCCGAGCGCCCGGGCCGCCTTGAATTGTCCCTCCGGGAGCGACAGGATCGCCCCGCGGAAGATCTGGGACTGGTAAGCGGAGCTGATCAGCCCGAGCACGATGATCGCCACCGTGAAGGCGGAAAGATTGATGTCGAGGGCCGTGCAGAGGCCGAAATAGAAGAGAAAGAGAAAGACGAGAAGCGGAATCCCCCGAAAAAACCAGACATAGACCGCGATCACGCGCCGGAGAACCCGGTGCCCGTAGACCTGTCCTACGGCAAGGGGCACCCCGAGAACAAGCCCCAGGGCCATCGCCCCGACCACGACAATCAGGGTCACAAGCGATCCCCGGAGAAGATACGGCAAGGCGTCTCCGATGGCGATCAGGCTTTCCGGCATTCGTTCACACCGCTCATAAAATGGAAGGCCTCATGAGCTGAGGCCTTCCCGTTTCACTCCCCATCAATGCGCCGCCGTCCGGTAGTTCATCATTTGTCGATGTAGCTCTTCTTCAGCTCGGCCCAGTAGGGCGACTTCATAAGCTTCTTGAGGCCTTCGTTGACCTTCTTCAGGAATTCGGTATCCTCTTTGCGGATCGCATAGCCAAAATCCTCGTCCTTCATCCCGAAGCCGCCCAGGATCTTGACGGGCTTCTTCTTCGTGGCGTCGATCGCCGGTGCGTCGTCCATTGCTGCGGCCACGATTCGGCCGTTCACCACGTCTTCGACCGCAAGGGGAGCGGAGTCATACTGGACCAACTCGAACTTCTTCCCCCCCTTCTTGATCAGATTTTCCTCAATCCACTTCGCCTCGGTCGTCCCGCGCTGCACCCCGATCTTGTTCCCGTCGGCCAGGGCCGATTCCGCCGTGAACTTGGTATCTTTTTTGGCTACCAGGACCTGTTTGATCTTCCAGTACGGGATCGTAAAGGCGACTTCCTTTTTCCGTTCGTCGGTGATGCTCATCCCCGAGGCCACAATGTCGATCTTCTTGGTCTTCAGGCTGGGGATGATCCCGTCCCAATCCATCGGCTGGTGCTTCACCTTGAACTTCATCTCCTTGGCGATCCAGTCGAGGGACTTCACGTCGAAGCCGTCCGGGGCGCCGGACTTGTCCACAAAGGCGAAAGGCGGAAAGTTCGCGTCGATCCCGTTAATGTACACCTTCTCCGCGGCAACGGCAAATGTCGCCGACAGGACGAGCAACGCCGACAGCGCCACCGCCGCACCCCATAGCCATTTTTTTCTCATCGATTTCAATCTCCTTTCGTCTTGTTGCGTTAAGGTTCTTTCCTCGGTCGTTCGGGATTTCCGATGAAAGTCCGGGCCGTTATCATCTAAGAAAGCCTGAAGGATATTTTTAAGCGGCGGAATCATAAACAAAATCGCGGGGGCTGTCAAGGTGAAAGGGGTGACAGGTGAAAGGGGTGAAAAGCTTGGACATGGGACGATTCGCCTTCGCCGGGGGTTGCTATTCTGGGTGAGCGTGATTATAATAAAAAAATGGTCATGATATCACTACACCAGTGGAGATGCGCTTTGCTGCTCGCGGCGCTTCTTCTTTTTTTTTCGATCCGTGTCGCGGCGGCCGGTGAATCCTTTCCGAGACCTGTAGGCGCGATCAACGATTTCGCCGGCGTGATTTCCGGCGAGGACAAGCGTCCGATGGAAAGCCTGGCAGCGGAGGTACTGGAGAAGACCGGGACCGCCGTCGTCGTGGCAACGGTGGAGACGATCGGCGACAGCGATCCGGCCGATTATGCGAACCGGCTCTATCAGGCCTGGGGGATCGGGAGGAAGGGTGAAGACAAGGGGGTGCTCATTTTTCTCGCCTTGAAGGAGCGGCAGATCCGAATCGAAACGGGATACGGCGTCGAGGGGATCATTCCCGACGGAATGGCGGGGGAGATCCTGGACCGGTACGCGCTTCCCCGTTTCCGGACCGGCGACTATGGAAAGGGACTCGCGGAAAGCATGGCGGCGGTAGCTTCCATCGCGGCGGAGGCGGCCGGCGTGAGGCTCACGGGCGCGTCGCCGCGGCCCAGACAGGTGGGGACCGGAAAAGGAGTCGGAATCGGACAGCTTTTCCTGCTGGTTCTGGCGGCGGGCCTGCTGTTCGGAACCCGCCGGGGCCGAGCGATGCTGCCCTGGCTGCTGGTCATGATGATGGGCGGCGGCGGGGGACGACGCGACGGGTTCGGCGGCGGGTTTGGGGGGTTCGGCGGCGGATTCGGCGGATTCGGCGGCTATGGCGGGGGAATGAGCGGCGGCGGCGGTGCGGGTCGTGGATTTTAAGAAGGGGTAGACCGATGGCGAAAATACCGAAAAATCCGGAAGAGATCTTCGCGAAGTTCACCGGTGACTACCGGGAAATCTTCGGAGAGGAGCTGCTCTCCGTCATCCTTTTTGGAAGCGGCGCCGGTGAGGATTACGTGCCCGGGAAGTCGGATCTTAACTTCCTGATCGTGCTGACCGACCGGGGCATCGAGGAGCTCGATCGGGCTCTGGAGGTGGTTGGAAGGTGGAAACAACGAAATGTCGTGGTTCCGCTCTTCATGACCCGCTCCTATCTGGCCGAGTCTCAGGATGCCTATCCGATTGAATTTCTCAACATGAAGCGGGCTTACAAGGTTGTCGCCGGCGAGGATCTCCTCGCGCCGCTCGCCTTCGATCCGAGCCATGTCCGGCTGCAGTTGGAGCGGGAACTCCGGGTGAAACTTCTCCACCTGAGGAGCGGTTATCTTCGGACGGACGGAAAAACGAGAAGGATCCGGGAACTGATCGGCACATCGCTTACCGCCTTCGTGTCGCTCTTCACCGCGCTTCTGTATCTGAAAAATCTGGAGATTCCAAAAGGGAAACGTGATATCATCGCCGCCGCCGGGTGGGCCTTCGGCGTCGACGCCGGCGTTTTTCTGAAATGCGAGGAGATCCGCAGAAAGACGGACCGCTTCTCGTCGGTCGAGGTGCGGGCGATCTTCCGGGAATACCTCAGGGAGGTCGGTCGCCTCTGCGAACAGATCGGCCGGATGGATGTCGAATCCGGAAAATAGCTTCAGGAGGTAAATCATGGCCAACGGAAAAAAAACATGGCTGATCGCCGTCGTCGTCATAGTCGTTCTGGCGGGGCTGGTCTTCTCATTTTTCAAGGGGACCTATAACCGATTCGTAGCCCTCGATGAAGGGGTCAAATCGGCTTGGGCACAGGTGGAAAACCAGCTTCAGCGGCGTTATGACCTGATCCCGAACCTCGTGGAAACGGTCAAGGGATACGCCAAACAGGAAAAGGACGTGCTCGTGGAGGTGACGAACGCCCGGGCGCGCGTGGGCGGGGCGGCGACGGTTTCCGACAAGATCGACGCGAACAACGAATTGAGCGGAGCCTTGAGTCGCCTCCTCCTCGTCGTGGAGCAGTATCCGGACCTCAAGTCCAACCAGAATTTTCTCCGCCTTCAGGATGAGCTGGCGGGGACGGAAAATCGGATTTCCGTGGAACGGAAACGGTACAACGACGCCGTCCGGGGGTACAACGTGGCGATCCGGAGCTTCCCGGCAAACCTGTTGGCCGGAATGTTCGGTTTCAAGAAGGCGGCCTTCTTCGAGGTCCCGGCGGCCGCCCAGGCGGCGCCGCGGGTCAAATTTTAACAGACAGTTGAACAACGCTCGCCTGCTGTGTCGGGCGAGCTCAGGCATGCCGGGAACGGCAGTTAAGGAGAGATCTCTATGCAGAAAAAGTATGTATATACCTTTGGCGGGGGTGCAGCCGAGGGGACGGCCAACGACAAGAACCTGCTGGGCGGTAAAGGGGCCAACCTGGCGGAGATGTGTTCCCTGGGCATCCCCGTGCCGGCGGGATTCACCATCAGCACGGAATGCTGCACGGACTATTACGCCTCCGGCTGCAAACTCCCGGCCGCATTGGCCGGTCAGGTTCTGGCTGCGCTCCGGAAGACCGAATCGGTTATCGGCATGAAGTACGGCGACGCCGCGAATCCGCTGTTGGCTTCCTGCCGATCCGGCGCCCGTTTGTCGATGCCGGGCATGATGGACACCGTTCTCAACGTCGGTCTCTGCACCGCAACGATCCCGGGCATGATCGCCAAGACGGTCAATCCCCGATTCGTCTGGGATTCCTACCGCCGCCTGATCATGATGTACGCCGATGTCGTGATGGAGAAGGCGGAGGGTCTCGAACCCGCGCTGGGCAAGGGCATCCGCAAGATCCTTGATGAAAAGTTGGACGAGATGAAGCGGGCCAAGGGCTGTAAATCCGACACGGACCTCGACGCCGACGACCTCCAGCAGCTTGCCGAAGGGTTCAAGGAGCTGATCCGGAGGCATCTCGGCAAACCCTTCCCGGATGATCCGATCGAACAGTTGTGGGGAGCGATATCGGCCGTGTTCAAAAGCTGGAACGGCAAGAAGGCCGTTTCCTACCGCAGGATCGAAGGCATTCCGGATGACTGGGGCACCGCGGTGAACATCCAGGCCATGGTCTTCGGCAACATGGGCGAATCCTCCGCCACCGGCGTCGCCTTCACCCGCGATCCCGCCACCGGCGAAAACAGGTTTTACGGAGAGTGGCTGATGAATGCGCAGGGCGAAGACGTCGTTGCCGGCATTCGAACCCCGGCGCCGATCAACGACGACACCCGGAACGAGCAGAACCGGCATCTGGTGAGCATGGAGCACGCCATGCCGGAGATCTACCGGGAACTCGACGCCATCCGCTCCACGCTGGAGCGTCGCTTCACCGATATGATGGACATCGAGTTCACCATCCAGGAGGGGAAACTCTGGATGCTGCAGTGCCGCTCCGGCAAGCGTACCGGCGTGGCCGCGCTGAACATCGCCATCGACATGTTGGATGAGGGGCTCATCGACGAGACCACCGCCATCATGCGCGTCAAACCACGACAGTTGGACGAGGTTCTGCACCCGATCATCGATCCGAACGTCGAAAAGGATGCCGTGCCGATCGTCAAGGGGCTGCCTGCCGGTCCCGGCGCCGCCTGCGGCGCGCTGGTCTTCAACTCCGAGGATGCGGTGGCTTCCTCCCGCGCCGGCAGAAACTGCATTCTGCTGCGCGAGGAGACGAACCCGGAGGACATCGAGGGAATGCGCGCGGCCGTCGGCATCCTGACCGCCCGCGGGGGCATGACTTCACACGCGGCGCTTGTCGCCCGCGGCTGGGGAAAATGCTGTATCGTAGGCGCCGGGAGTCTGCATGTAGACTCCGAGAACAAGACCGCGGAGATTGCCGACTCGGGGACCGTCCTAAAGGAAGGCGATATCGTCACGCTGAACGGCACCAAGGGGCGGGTCTTCGTCGGCTCGCTGCCGATGATCGACGCCTCGGAAAATCCGAGATTCCAGAGGTTCATGACCATGTCCGACAAGTACCGGACGATGGGTGTGCGCACCAATGCCGACACCGCGCAAGACGCGCGGGTGGCCCGCAACTTCGGCGCCGAGGGGATCGGTCTGTTCCGCACGGAGCATATGTTCTACGGCGAAGGCTCCGATGAACCCCTCTTCTGTCTGCGCAAGATGATCCTCAGCAAGACCGCCGAGGAACGAAAAGCCGCGCTGGATGAACTCTTTCCGTTCATCAAGAGTTCGCTGAAGGGGACGATGGAGGCCATGGAGGGGTTCCCGGTAACGATCCGACTCCTCGATCCGCCCCTCCACGAGTTTGTGCCGCAGGGCGCGGAGAAGCAGGCGGAACTGGCCCGGGCGCTGGGCATCGAGGTCGAGGAGATCCAGAAACGGGGCGAAATCCTGCATGAATCCAACCCGATGATGGGCCACCGCGGCATCCGGTTGGGGATCACCTACCCGGAGGTGAGCGAGATGCAGATCCGCGCGATCTTCGAGTGCGCCGCCGAACTGATCAAGGCCGGCAAACGGTGCACGCCGGAGATCATGGTCCCCGTCACCTGCGACGTTTCCGAACTGGAGTTCACCCGGAAAATCGTGGAGCGCGTCCACACCGAGGTGCTCAATCGGTTCGGCCTCGCGGGCCTGGCCGGCCTCGAGTACAAGTACGGCACGATGATCGAAATCCCGCGTGCCGCGCTTCTCGCCGACCGGATGGCCGAAAGTTCGATGTTCTTCTCGTTCGGAACCAATGACCTGACCCAGTTGACCTACGGCTTCAGCCGCGACGACATCGGCGGGTTCATGAACGATTATCTTGACCTGAAACTGCTCCCCTCGGATCCATTCCAGACCATCGATCAGGATGGCGTCGGCCAGCTCATCACGATGGCCGTCAAGAAAGGCCGCGCCACCCGCCCGGAACTCAAGGTGGGCATCTGCGGCGAGCAGGGCGGCGACCCCGCCTCGGTCGATTTCTGTTACAAAAACGGCCTGACCTACGTGAGCTGCTCGCCGTTCCGCGTGCCGATCGCGCGACTCGCGGCGGCCCAGGCGGCGATCAAGGCCGCAATGGAAAACTAAAACGCCCCCCCGCGCCGTCCGGCAGGACCACGCGGGGGAGCGCCTTCTCGTAGAAGCCGCTTTTGGGCAACGCGCTTCGGAGAGTGAAAGATCGGGATCGTCAGCGATAGGTCTTGACGATGCCGCCGTCGTAGAGCAGATCTCCGCCGATCAGGAAACGGCTGTGCTGTGAAAAGCCGAAGACGAAGAGGTTTGCCGCCTCGATGGGAGTCATCATCTCCTTGATCCGCGATTTACCCAACATGACGTCCCGGACGACGGCCTCGGGGGTGATCCCGCGTTGTTCCGCCTGGGAAGGAATCTGTTTGAGCGCCAACGGCGT
The DNA here is from genome assembly GCA_028712015.1 of Syntrophales bacterium. Lineage (GTDB taxonomy): Bacteria > Desulfobacterota > Syntrophia > Syntrophales > UBA5619 > UBA5619. Next base: position 8,321 of record JAQTRB010000013.1, on the reverse strand, counting down.
TGAGATGAAACCGGTGCTGATCGAGAAGGAGCGGATCTTTCCGTCGCCTTCCGCCGCGATGGACTGGGTTAGGCCGCGCAGGCCGAATTTGACGATGTTGTAGACCGGCTTGTTGATTGTCGTGATGTGGGCATGGATTGATGCCATGTTCCCGATGGCGCCGATGCCGTCCCGACTCTTTCGGATGTGGGGGATAACCAGCTTTGCCAGACAAAAGGGCGCACGGAGCATGATCGCCTGCATCAGGTCGTATTTTGCCATCGGGAAATTCTCGATGGCGTCGATATGCTGTATCCCGGCGATGTTGGCGAGAAATTTGATCGCGCCCAGCTTTGCCGCCTGTGCGACGCAGGCCTCCATCTGTTCGTCGCGAGTCAGATCGACTCTACAGAACTGCGCGTGGCCGCCGAGCTTTTGGGCCATCTTCACGGTGGCCTCGCCGCCCGCCTCGTCGACATCCGCGCAGAGGACCTTCACACCGTTGGCGGCCATCGCGAGGGTCGTTGCCCGGCCGATGCCGCTGGCCGCCCCCGTGACGATACAGACATTCGCCGGCTTGAAGTACCCATCCTCCAGAATCAGCACATCCTTCTTCCGGATTACCGGTTCCCGCAGATTCACTTTTCCTTTCATGCTGTCACCTTTATGGGATGAAGATGTCGGATGATCTGAGCGTTATGCCTCTTTTCCGTGAATGACCTTCAGCAGGCCGACGATTTTCTCGTCCCGCCAGCGTGCGATTTCGACGGCGTTTTTGCCGTGCATCGCTTCCCGAACCCCCTCCACGAGAATGCGTTTGGAATCCTCCGAGATCTCGCTCCAGGTTGCCATCTCTCGCCAGTAGGTTCCGAAGGCCTTGCCGATGTGATCGATGAAATAGCCGTACCCCCCTTCGCCGCCGCCAAGGTGATAGATCATGTGTTGCCCCATGAGCGCATAGCGGATGCCGGGACCGGCGCAGAGGGCTTTGTCGACATCCTCAACCGTTGCGGCGCCCTTCAAGACCAGGTCGATTGCCTCGCGCCAGATGGCGGCCGCCAGGCGATTGGCGATGTGGCCGGGGATCTCCTTCTTCAGCATGACGGGGATTTTTCCCAGACCCTCGAAAAACTTCTTGATTTGATCCATGACGGCGGGCGCCGTCTTTTTCCCCGGCACGAGTTCCACCAGCGGTACAAGATGCGGTGGGTTGAATGGATGGGCGATGAGGCAGCGTTCAGGGCGTTTGGCGGATTCCTGGATCACGGACATCAGCAGTCCCGAAGACGAGCTGGCCAGGACGGTTTCCGGCGCCGCCAGGCGGTCCATTTCGGAGAAGACCTTCGCCTTGACCTCATAGTTTTCCGCCGTCGACTCTTGGATGTAATCGGCGCCGTCGACCAGCGCCGCGATGCTTCCCGCGGAAACGATGCTCCTCTTTAGGGTTGCAAGCCGCTCCCTCACCACGAGTCCGTACTCGACGAGGTCATCCAGATGGGCGAAGGTCTTGACAATCCCTTTCTCTTCGACCGCCCGATCGACATCGTACACGCGGACCTTCATGCCCTTCATGGCAAAGAAGGTTGCCCAGCTCGATCCGATCGTGCCGGCGCCCAGAATCCCAATCGTCTTGATCCGACAGGCGTCCATGGTTTGTGCCCCTCCGTAAGGCAATCTCTATTTGCTTTCCGGCGGCGTTCTGCCTCCGGTACGATCAGATCTCTCCCAGCGTGATGTCCGTTTCCCCCTTTGGCAGCGGGATGATATAAACCGGCTTGCGAATGCGGCGGAGAACCCTTTCGGAGACGCTGCCCAGGAAGGTGTGGCTGATGGCCCCTTTGCCGTTGGTTCCCATGATTACGGTGTCGCAATCGAGTTCGTCGGTTTTGTTCAGGATCTCCGAGGCGGGGTCCCCGACGACCACATGGATCCCGATCACCCGCTTGAGCGTCTCTGAATCGTCACGGAGCTCCCGTTCGGCGAATTGTTTCAGGCGCTCCTCGATCCGCCGCATGAGATTCTGCTGCGACTCCTTCCGTCTCTGATCGATTTTCTCCGGATCGATGTGCAGCATCAGCATCGCTTCCGCCGCCGCCGACGGCGTTTCGATGACGTGGAGAAGATGGATCTTCGCATCGTGTTTCCTCGCCGTGTTGACCGCGTAGCGAAACGCATAGGCCGAGTTCTTGCTCAGGTCGGTCGCGTACAGGACGTTTTGTATCTTTGGAATCATATTCTCCCTCCCTTTTTCATACGGCAATCCCTGGACCCTCGCCTCCGCTATTTCCCGAGCATCACGTGGGGCAGCCAGACGACGACCTCGGGAAATATCGTGCAGATCACCACCCCGATCGCCTGAAGGATCAAGAACGGCATAACGCCACGGTAGATATGGCTCAATTTTACCCCTTCAATCCCGAGTCCCGACAGGTAAAACAGCGCGTAACCGAACGGCGGGGTCAGGAACGACATCTGCAGGTTGATTGCCAGCATCGCGACGAACCAGAGCATGTCGAAACCGAGCTGTTGCGCGACCGGCAGGAAGATCGGGAACGTGATCATAACGATCCCGATCCAGTCGATGAAACAGCCGAGGATGATGTAGATGATCATGATCAGGACATAGGTGCCCCATTTTCCGAGGCCGAGGCCCAGGATCGCATTGACCAGAGCGGTTCCGCCGCCCAGTCCCAAAAAAACGCCGGTGAAACAGGTCGCGCCGACAATGATGATGATCACCATCGTGACCGTCCGGGAAGTCTGGTATAGGCAGTCGGCGAAATTCCGCCAGGTGAGTTTTCCGTAGGCGATCACCATGATGAATGCCGCAAAGGCGCCGACGCCGGCCGCCTCGGTCGGCGTGGCGAGACCGAGGAAGATCGCTCCGAGAACGAGGAAGATCAGCGCCAGCGGCGGCACGGCGTAGCGGATGGTGTCCTTGATCCGAACGCTCATCGGGATCAGCGCCAGTTCGTCGGCCGGGACCGGAGGTCCGATCTTCGGGTTGACGAAACAGCGGATGGCAATGTAGATCATGTAGAGAGCGCCGAGCGTGACGCCCGGAACGACGCCCGCCATGAGCAGTTTCCCGGCGGAGAGCGCCCCCTGGTCCGCCATCATGACGAGCATGATGCTGGGCGGGATCAGAATCCCCAAACTCCCGCCGGCGGCTACCAGCCCCATCGAGATCTCCTTCTGGTAACCGTAGCGGATCAGCATCGGTCCGGCCAGCAGGCCCATCGTGACGACCGACGCGCCGATGATCCCCGTGCAGGCCGCAAAGACGATGGAAACTCCGATGACCGCGATGCCCACACCGCCGCGGATCGGGCCGAGCAGGATCCGCAACGCCTTGAAGAGCCCGTCCGCGACCCCCGACATCGTCAGGAAGTTTCCCATCAGGATGAAGAGCGTGATCGCAACGAGAACGAAGTTGTCCATCGTTCCGTAGATCCGGTCCATGAAGATCCCGAAGAACTGTGGCCCGATAAACAGGAATCCGAACATGACGCCGACGCCGCCGAGCGCGAAGGCCAAGGGGTGTCCCATGAAAAAGAAAACCACCAGCGTAACGAACATACCGATTGCAGCCATTTCCGGACTCATTGGCTCACCCCCTTTTCCCGGACGAGAACGTCGATGGTCTTGATCACCTCGGAGATTCCCTGCAGCAGCAGCATCGCGGCCGCGATCGGGATGACCGTCTTGATCGGGTAGAGAGGCGGGCCCCAGATGCTCCAGGATTTTTCCCACATCTGCCAGGAGTTGGCCGCATAGGAAACGCCGAAATAGAGCCAGACGGCGATGAATGGGAAGTACATGAAGAGGTAGCAGATCAGCGACAGGACCGCCTGGGTTTTCTTCGATAGACGACCGGAGAACAGATCGACCGTGACATGCGATTTGTACAGCAGGCCGTAGGCGGCCACGAGCATGAAATGGGCGCCGTAGAAGAAGTTGCTCATCTCAAAGGTCCAGACGGTCGGGCGATCGAACAATCGGGTGACCACCTCATAGACAACCAGCAACGTCAGCGGGATCATCAGGTAGCTGCAGACGATCCCCGTCCAGCGGCTGAACGCATCAATTTTTTGGGACAAGACAAGCCATGTCTTCATATCTGAAACCTCGCTCTCAAGAAAGTGCGGTGGAGCGCCCTAGCGCGAACGGGCGCTCCATTCGATTCGGATCGGTAACCATTACTTCAGGCCGGGAAGCTTCGGCCAGGAGAAGGGGTTCCGTCCCTGAGAAAAGGGTTCCTGCGCCTCACGTGCGATGGCGAAGTTCTTCAGAAACTGGAACATGGAGAGGGCGGCCGTTTGGTAATCGGGGTTCTTTTTCGCCTCGTCCACGAGATATTCCCAGGCGTACTCCTCAAGCTTCTTGAGCTCGGCATTGGAGAGCTTGAAGATCTGGGAACCGGCCTTCTGGAAAAGTCCCAGGGCCTCGATGTTGCCGGCCTCATACCAGCTGCTGATATAGGCGACGTTGGCCTGCGCCGCTTTCTCGACGATCACCTTCAGGTCCGCCGGAAGCTTTGCCCAGGCGCCCTTGTTGATCATCACGCCGAAGGTGGAGGATGGCTGATGCCAGCCGGGACCGATGTTGTACTTGGTCACCTCGCCGAAGCCCATCTTCCAGTCGATCGAGGGGCTGCAGAACTCGGCGCCGTCGATCGTCGCCATCTGGAGAGCCTGATAGATCTCGCCGCCGGAAATCATCACCTGCGCGGCGCCCAGCTTCTGGAGGATGTGTCCCTGCGCCTTTCCGGACATTCGAAGTTTCTTCCCCTTGTAGTCCGCCAGCGTCTTGATCGGAACGCGGGCGCGAATTCCCGATTCCATCGGGCTGACGGATGTGAGGAAGTACATCATGTTGTATTTTCCGAAGAGATCATCAAACACTTTCTTTCCGCCTCCGTGGTAGTACCAGTTGATGGCGTCATACTGGCACAGGCCCATCGGATAAGAACCCAGGAGGTCGAAGGCGCTGTTTTTCCCGGCCCAGTAGCTCGGCCAGTCTCCGCCGCATTCCACGGAGCCCTTGGCGACGGTGTCGAAGACAGCGTTGGCCGGGACCAGCTCACCGGCGGGCGAAACGGTGATCTGGAGGCGACCGTTGCTCAGTTCACCGACGAGTTTCGCAAAATTCTTGTCGCCTTCCAGCAGGTTGATCGCCGGTGTCCAGGTGCTGACCATCTTCCATTTGATCGGTTGGTCGGCAGCCGCGGCAACGCCGAGGCCGGTGCAGAAAATCATCATCAGTACGATGGCAATCGCGATACCCAATCTTTTTTTCATGGCATTTCTCCCCCCTGATTTTTATGAAAGCAACCGTTACAAACCGATTCTTCGAATCCGATCGCCGTGACCGCCGATCGAAGCCTGTCGTTCCTTCCGGTGGTTTTGCCCACCGGGATTCATTCGCCCTTTCTCCGGCATCACCTCCTTTTCCTTGGAAATAGCCTGTCCGGCAGATCCCTCGACGACACAAAAACGCATACCTTCGGTTGCGGAGAATGGTTGGATCGATTCTCCTCACATTTTTTCAATCTCGCGCCGACGCAGTTCACCGCGGATGATCTTGCCGGTGCTCGTCATCGGAAGTTCGGCCACAAATTCGACCTCTCGGGGATATTCGTGGGCGGCCAAGCGGGTCTTGACAAATTCCCGGATCTCCGCTGCAAGCCCTTCCGTGGCCGTGATGTCCGGCTTCACGACAACGAAAGCCTTGACCACCTCCGTCCTGACCGGATCGGGCTTGCCGATGACCGCGGCCATGGATACGGCCGGATGTTTGAGCAGGCAATCCTCGATCTCCGCGGGGCCGATCCGGTAGCCGGAAGAGGTGATAACGTCGTCTTTCCGAGCGACATACCAGAGATAACCATCCTCGTCCTTCTTTCCGAGGTCCCCCGTGAGGGACCAATCGCCGACGAATTTGTCCTGCGTGGCCTGCGGATTCCGCCAGTAGTTGAGGAACATGACCGGGTCGGGGCGAAGAATCGCGATCTCGCCGACCGTCCCCGGCGGGACGATGTTCCCCTCGACATTCACCACCTCGACGCGGTGGCCGGGGATCGGTTTCCCCATCGAACCGCGGCGGACGGGCATGATCTCGCAGCAGTTTCCGACGACAAGGTTTACCTCGGTCTGGCCGTAGAATTCGTTGATTTCCAGATCCATCACCTGGCGGCCCCAGTCGAGAAGTTCCTCTCCCAGCGTTTCACCGCCGCAGCCGATCGTCCTCATCCGGTAGTCGTAGCGGCTTTGGGGATCCCGAACCTGGCGCATCATTTTGAGAGCGGTAGGCGGCATGAAGGCGTTGCGGATTCCGTATTTGGCGATAAAGTAAAAGGCCTGTTCGGGATCGAATTTTTTGGCGCGGTAGGCAACGACGGGAACGCCATGGTGCCAGCTCGGCAACAGCACGTCGATCAGGCCGCCGATCCAGGCCCAGTCGGCGGGGGTCCAATAGACGTCCTCCTTTTTCGGGAAGAAATTGTGGAAGAATTCAACCCCCGGGACATGGCCGAGAACGACCCGGTGGGCGTGGAGGGCCCCTTTCGGAGGGCCGGTCGTTCCCGAAGTGTAGATGATCAGCGCGGGATCATCCGCTTTGGTCGGTACCGCTTCGAAGCGCGAGGATCCCTTTTCCAGCGCCGTCCAGAAATCGACGACGCCCACCCTCGGTTTTCCCCGGGTGACGAAGATGGTTTTCAGTTCGGGGAGACGGTCGCGTATCGGAAGGAGCTTCTCGACATTCGCCCCGTCGGTAATGATCGCCTTCGCGCCGCTGTTCATCAGACGATACTCGAGGGCGTCGGGACCGAAAAGGGTAAACAGCGGTATCGCGATCGCCCCCAGTTTGTAAACAGCGATATGGGCAATCGCCGTTTCGGGGCATTGCGGAAGCAGGATGCCGACCCGATCGCCCCGAGCGATTCCGTTTGCCCGCAGCGCGTTCGCCAGGCGGTTGGAAAGGTTCTTGATGTCCCAAAAAGTAAGTTTTTCGGTCCGGCCGCCTTCGTCCTCGTAGATGAGGGCAAGCCGGTAGCGTTCCTCCGCCCATTTGTCGCAAACATCGATGCCGATGTTGTAAAATTCCGGAATCTGCCAGTGGAAACCTTGGTAAACCTCATCGTAAGTGGGTTTCTTTTGCAGCATAGGCCTCCTCTTTTTTGAAAAATGGAATCGAACAACGCGTTTACCGCTCCGTCAAAGCCTTCCTGGCTTTTTCCTGACTGTCGTAGATGTACGGGGCCAGACGCCGTTTCTTCAGCTCATCGCCGAGTTTCATCCGCAAAAAGGTGCTGGTGGTGTAACGGGTCACGCCCCGGTAGTACTTCATGACCTGCTTGACCATGTCGGAGTAATCATCCACCAGCTCCGGCAGGATGTTGAAATTGTCGTAATTAACGATGGTATTGACCTTTTTCCCCAGGGGCGCCAGGATCTGTTCCACCTTTTTTTGGATGAGGCGGATGTCGCCGCGGGAACGGATATAGAAATTTTCAAAATTGACGAAGAAAAGATTTTCCTCGGGATGATAGACCAGGCGGTCTTCCAGTGGCAGATTCAGCAGATCTTCCTTGAGTCCCATCGGTTCGGTTAGGAAGATTCTTTCGTCCATCCGTTTGGTTTTTTTCGCGATGATCGGTTTGAAATCCATCTGATCCAGGATGTCCCGCTGCAGATCGATGCCGGGGGCGATTTCCATCAGCTTCACGCCCTTCTCGCAGAGGGTAAAGACGCACCTCTCCGTGATGTACATCACCGGCAGTTTCAGCGAGGCGGCATACGTTCCGCTAAAGGTTTTCTGCTGAACGCGATTGACGAACTTTCTTTCGCGGCCCTCCTGGACAATCCGGAGTTTGCCGCCCTCGATGGCAATTTTCAATCCGCCCGCCGTGAACGTTCCGACAAAGAGGATCCGCTTTGAATTCTGGCTGATATTGATGAAACCGCCGGGTCCGACCAGTCGGGATCCGTATTTGCTGACGTTGACATTCCCCTCCTGATCCACCTCCGCCGCCCCCAAGCAGGCGACATCCAGGCCGCCGCCGTCATAGAAGTCGAACTGGTAGCACTGATCGATCAGACAATCCATGTTGGTTCCCGTGCCGAAGTTGAGGCCTCCGTTGGGGAGCCCGCCGATCACGCCGGGTTCCGTGGAGAGTGTCAGGTATTCGATGATTCTTTCCTCGTTGGCCACCCGGGCGACCCCTTCGGGTACCCCGATGCCGAGGTTGACGATGCTGTTGGCCTTCAATTCGAAGGCGGCCCGGCGCGCGATGATTTTGCGTTCGTCCATGGGCAGCGGCGGGATGGACAGCATGGGGA
>JAQTRB010000208.1 GCA_028712015.1 Syntrophales bacterium | reverse complement strand
TTCAGCTTATTTTTGCTCTGGCGGGTGATCCTGAGAACGCTTCCCCGGACAGGTTTCATCTGAGGTTTTTACCCTCCTCATGGTCATGGTCCGAAGCCAGATCCCATCTACCTTCCCCCCGTGTGTTTACCAGATTCGTCCGGGCGCAACGACCTACCCATACATGTCTCAATTCGATCGTGATTTCAGTCCATCACGATCTTTCTTCTCGCACCGCTGCTGCATCCGGTATGAGAATGTCGAGTTTCTGCTCTCTGCGCTTTCTTGCGTGCATCCTACAGCAACGATTTTCTCTACCCCTTACTTTACCCCTACCCGGGAGAGTTCAATCGGTTCGTCCCTGTTCCACGCATGCTGCGGAGCAAAAAAAAGGAAGAATAGCGGCCAGTTCTACCCCCGGTCAGAACCTATGCTTTCACCGGATGGTGGAGAATAACTGACAGGCGACGTTCGGGATCGGGCAGATCTTATCGACCCCCCTCTTCTGGCGGAATGAGGACTCCGTCCGAGTGCTTTAACGGGTGGGATGGGGACCACCCCGGGAGGGCGGCTGTGCGATTAGGGTAAAAAGAAGCTTGGGACGAGGAGATGGTTTTCGGGCGCTGACCACACTTCTACTGGTGGTAATCAGCGGGATTTCTGTGGAGAAAAAAGGATGTCGCCGGAATTGTCTCCACTTACAACTGTTCAGCGATAGGCAGTGATCAAAATTGATGATTACGAATCGGATGTTGGTAATGTGGTTTTTCTGGCAAAGTGTCCACCTTGGGAACAAACCTTGCGTTACTCCATTCGAAGAAAAATAATCCTCGTTCCTCCCATTCCGTCCGGAGAGGAAGGCTTATCCTCCGTCGAAGAGCGCGACGATCGCCTCGACCCGTTTCTCGTGTTCCCGTTCCTCGTTCGCCAATTGCGCGAAGAGACGTCGGTATTCCGGATGAGAGAGTTCCTCCGACAGTTTCTGGTAATAATTCTCCATCTTTACTTCGGTCTCCCGGATCTGATTGCAATATTCGCAGAATATCCGATTAGTAAACATCGACCACCTCCTGCCGGATCCGGACGAGCAGTTCTTCCAGGATTTTCTTGTGCTCCGAGTTCCTTCCGATCAGATAGCTCAGATCCGTCCGGGCCTTCTCCAGTTTTTCCTTGCTGAGTTCGCTTCGCTGGAGAATGGCGGAGAGGTGTTTCATATAGATCTGGTTCGCGCTCTCCTCGCTCTTGACGGCCTCCTCGCAACGCCGGATCAATTCATCTTTCGTCATGGTTTCCACTCCCCAAACCACCTTTGCGCGGCGGACGTTTCCCGGCGGATGACGCCGACCGCCTCGGCATCCCGTCTGCCGTCTATACGCCAGTCGGTTTCCTTTTTCTCTTGGAACCAGCAGATCCCGCGGAGCTCCCACTCGGAGACGGCCAGCATCGCCTCCCGGATCCATGCAGCCCGGTCTCCGCCCGCATTTACGCTGGCCGTCTCGAAGACGAGGATCGGTTTTTCAGGCGCCAGCCGCCGTAAACGTCCATATAGCGGCGCGAAAATCTCCCGGAACGATTGCCAGCGGCTTTTCCAACCGTCTTTCTCCTTTGTCTTCGCCGCGCCCCAATTATAGCCGTCCATCCCCAGGATGTCCACTGCGTCGTTACCCGGGTAATAGGCCTCGATCGTGTTCCAGGTCGCCGCGGGGTCGTAAGAAACATCGGGAACCGATTCCGCGTTGGGGCAGAAAACCCACCGCACGTTTAGGACCTTGTCGCGGCGGAAAAAATCAGTCACGTACCGAAACATCCTTCGGTAAAGATCCGGACTTCCCGGCCCGTAATCAGTCCCGTCGGTTCCCCAGTGATACCGCTCTAGATTCATTTCATGCGCAAACCGGATCAGCAGGGGGCGTCCCCAGCGGTGGGCGCCCTCCGCAAAAACATGCAGATAGGCATCATATCGACCTCTCAGGATCTCCTCCGCGGGAACCACGATTTCCCGTCCTTCCAGTTGGTACATCGGCTCCCAGGTGATACAGGGGACCGCGCCCCGCGACCAGATCGCCTCCAGGCTCTCCGCGGGAAAGACGCCCGTCAAACCGGGCGCGGGCCATTGCAGGAAGAAGACGACCACCTGAGCGGGCAATCCCGTCTGGGACTCGATATCCGCGAGCCGGCCGGCCGTAACAGGATAACCGTCCAAGGAAAATCCCCAGAAGGGGGGCTCGGCCGCCCCGGCCCGGAAACTCCACCCCCAAAGGCCCGTCCAGAGCAGCGCGATCAGGCAAATTCGTTTCCCGACCACGGAGGGAAGCCTCATCGTTTGTCTCCCTCTTCGGGGTGATTGAAGTAGAAGACGGTGGAGAGAATCATCGCATGGTAAAGACACCAGACGATGTTGGTGATCAGGCCGCCTTCCCCTCCTGTTTCGAATATCAGGCGGTTGATCCCCCAGACGGCTGCGGAAATAGTGAAGAACAACAGGCCCAACTGCGCCCAGAGATCCTTCCACGGAAGGGTCTGGCTCGTTCCTTTGGGGGTAATGATGAAGGCGCTCCTGACACCCAGCAACGCGGAGAGGGAGGCCTTCAGGTAAACCGGAAAGGTGATGGACATCAGAAACTGTCCCAACAGCAGATCGCGGCTCCGGTAGCCTCGCCTTCCGAGCGTCCAGTAAAAGGTCGACAGTGTCAGAACGAAGTAACTCAAAAAAAACAGCAAATAGACCTCGGGTTTCGCCAGAAATCGGGGCACGCCGAAAAACAGGTACAGAATCGGACAGAGGACCAGAATGAGGAAGACCGGGCCGATAAAATAGAAAGTGCCGGACAGCAGATACTCCCACCATTTCGCTGCCGAAAGCCGTCGGGGATTGCGAAGGAGAAGCGGAATGATCCCGCGCAGCAGTCCCACCGTGCCCCGCGCCCAGCGGAACTGCTGTTTGAAAAAGCCGCCGAGATCCTCCGGTCCCATCCCGAAGGCCAGCACCTCGTTGCGATAGGCCGAATGCCAGCCACGGAGATGAAACTTCAGCGAAGTCGCAAAGTCCTCCGTTACCGACGTCTCATCGAATCCCCCGACATCGAGAAGGGCCTCCCGGCGAAAGATCACATTGGTGCCGCAGCAGAACATGGCGTCGCGTACGCTTTTGCCTTCACAGATGTATTCGTAAAAAACCACCTGCTGGAATCCCGAGGCCCGGGCAATCCGGTTGGTTTCGAAGTTGGTGTAGTACTGGGGGGTCTGGATGAAGGCCAACCGGGGCATCTGTTCCATCCGGGCGACCAGGGGTTCGACGAAACGGGGAAATGGATTCTGGTCGGCATCGAAGACAATGATGTACTTGTCCTGCGTCGGTGACATGCCGCCGCATGGCTGGAATTCGAATCCCTCCCTCCTTTGACCCCCCGTAAAAGCCAGAAAGTCGTTGATCATCCCCGCCTTGGCGCCTCGCCACTTCCGCCGGAAGAGAGGGACGCCGATCCGCCGGCAGAGCGCATCCACATCGTTACGGTAGGAAACCATTCGGGCCGCATCGTCGCCGGAAAGATCATAGCGCGTATCGTCCAGAAAATAGAGATGCTTGTTGGGATAGGTTAGATTATGGAAACTCACGAGCGTCGCCTCGATCACCTCCAGGGGTTCCTTGAAAGAGGAGACGATGATCGCCACGGGGGGATATTCGACCAGGGGGGGCGGCGGAGGCTCCTCTGCCGCGAGCGAGCGCCGTCGCATAATTACGTGGAAGATCTCGAGAAAATATCCCATGCCGTGGAAAAGGATGAAGGTTTCGGCCAGAAGAAGAAACAACGCGATCGTCTTCTCGTACCAGAGATAATCCGTGGCGAGAAAAATCCCGATTCGAAACGTGAGGTAGGAAACGGCGATCCCTATGGCGA
>JAQTRB010000207.1 GCA_028712015.1 Syntrophales bacterium | reverse complement strand
ATTACATCGGCGCCCTCGAATGCGGGATGCCGCCGACGGCAGGGGAGGGCATCGGCATCGACAGGCTCGTCATGCTCTTTACGGACTCCGCGTCTATCCGGGATGTGATCCTCTTCCCGCTTCTGCGGACCAGAGACGAATAGAGACCTCACCCAAACGAATATTGCGAGAACGGCATTCATGGCCTATGAATTTTTCATCAGCCTGCGCTACCTGCGGGCGAGACGGAAGCAGGTGTTCGTTTCCATCATCACGTTTATCTCGATCGCCGGGATCTTTCTCGGCGTCGCGGCGCTGATCATCGTGCTGGCCGTCATGAACGGCTTCGAGACCGATTTGCGCAACAAAATCCTGGGGATCAATTCCCATATCCTCATCATGGAATACAGCGGCGCGATGCGGGACCATCCGCGCGTCATGCGGGAGGCCGTTCAGGTCCCCGGCGTCGTCGCGGCGACCCCCTTCATCTACAGTCAGGCGATGCTGAAAAACGGCAGCAGCGTCACCGGGATCATCTTGCGGGGTCTCTCGACGGAGGACGCCCTGAAGGTGATCCATTTGGGCAAGATCCGGGAAGGCAAGTTCGAAGACCTCGGAAACGAGGGCAGAAAACTCCCCGGTTTGAAGCCGGGATTCGCCGATCTGCCCGGGATCCTCATCGGGCGCGAGCTTGCGAAGAATCTCGGGGTTTTTCTCCACGAAACGGTTCACGTCGTCTCCCCTTCCGGCGTCGCCACGCCGATGGGAATGGTTCCGCGGATGAAGCCTTTTCTGGTGGTCGGCATCTTCGAATCCGGATTTTTCGAATATGACTCCACGCTTGCCTTCATCTCTCTCAAAGACTGCCAGGAGTTCCTGGGCATGGGCGAGATGGTGACCGGGATCGAGATCCGCGTCGACGACATCTACCGGGCCGACCGGATCGCGAAGCAGATCGAACAGAAATTGGGGTTCCCCTACTGGGGCCGCAACTGGATGGAAATGAACAAGAACCTTTTTGCGGCACTGAAACTGGAAAAACGGGTCATGTTCATCATCCTGTCCCTGATCGTTCTCGTCGCGGCCTTCAACATCATCAGCGCACTGATCATGATCGTTATGGAAAAGAACAAGGATATAGCGATATTAAAGACGATGGGCGCCACCCGGGCGGGAATCATGAAGATCTTCATCTTTCAGGGGCTGATCGTGGGGGCAATCGGCACCCTGCTCGGATGCATCGCCGGGCTTGCCGTCGCCTTCAATCTGGAGACCCTCTCCCGCTTTATCGAAAACCTGTTCGGCTTCAAAATCCTCCCGGGCGATGTCTATTATCTGAGCGAACTCCCCTCCCAGGTCAATTATGCGGATGTGGGAATCATCATCCTCGGAACGCTTTTGATCAGCCTTCTTTCGACCATTTACCCCTCCTGGCGGGCCTCCCGACTGGACCCGGTGGAGGCGTTGCGCTACGAATGAGGATGGAACAGTAAGAGATCGATATGATTCAGGTTCATAATCTCCAGAAAACCTTCGTCAAAGACGGTCAGCGGATCGAAGCCATCAAGGGGCTGGATTTTGAAATCGCCGAAGGGGGGTCCCTGGCCATCGTCGGGGTTTCCGGTGCGGGCAAGAGCACGCTGATGCACATCATCGGCACGCTCGATCACCCGACCTCGGGAAGCGTGCTCTTCGACGGCGTGGACGTCTTCCGCTGGCCGGAGAAGAGACTCGCCGCCTTTCGGAACCGGCAGATCGGCTTTGTTTTTCAGTTTCACAATCTCCTGCCCGAATTCACCGCGCTGGAAAACGCGATGATGCCCGCCCTCATCCAGCGGATGACGAAAGGCGAAGCGAAACGGCGGGCGGAAACCATTCTGGAGGATGTGGGGCTGGGCGACCGGATCACCCACAAGCCGGGGGAGCTCTCCGGCGGGGAACAGCAACGCGTAGCCCTCGCCCGAGCGCTGATCCTCGAACCGAAGATCCTTCTTGCGGATGAACCTACGGGAAACCTTGACACGGAAACCGGAAAGAAGATAGAAGATATGTTGCTTGCGTTAAACCGGACCAAGGGGATCACGTTGATCGTGGTCACGCACAATCCATCACTGGCCGACCGGATGTCCCAGCACATCGGTCTTCGCGACGGAAGGATTTATGACCGTGAATAAAAAATGGCTTATCTCATTCGTCACGGCGTTATGGATCATGATTTTCCTCGGACCGACGCCGGGAACATCCGCGGATAACATCAAGAAGGTCGCGGTCTTTCCGTTTGATGTCCACAGCACCTCCCCAGGAAAAGCCGCCGGTCTTCAGGAAACCATCTATCGGGGAGTCTCCGCGGAACTGCTGAAATCGAAAACCATCCGGTTGGTTCCTCGGGAAGAGGTCACGGCCGGCATCAAGGGAAAACCTCTCAACGATGCCCTGCTGATCGCGGTCGGGGAAAAAGCCGGCGCCCTCTACGCCGTTTCGGGAAGCGTTTCCGAATTCGGGGACCGGATCAGTGTGGATGCCCGATTGATCGATCTCCGCGAAAGAAAGGCTCTGCCGGGGGTTTTTGTCCAGGGCCGCGGCCGGGAAAATCTGGGCGCCATTCTGGCCCAACTCCGGACGGAGATCCTGACCCGCATCGCCTCCGACGAGCGCATTGCCCGCGTCGAGTTCAAGGGCAACCGGAAGATCGAGGCCAGCGCCATCCAACAGGTCCTCAAGAGCGCGCCCGGAAACATCTTTTCCGACGCGGATCTTTCCGACGATATCAAAGCCGTCTATAAAATGGGCTATTTCGATGACGTCACCGCGGACGTGGCGGACGTTCCGGAAGGGAAGGCGATCGTTTTTGTCGTCGTAGAGAAACCCATGATCACGGAGATCCGCATTCAGGGAAACAAGGCGTTAAAAAAGGACGACATCGAAGGCGTCATGAGCGTCCGTAACCGGCAGACCGTGAACCCCGAAAAGCTAAAAGCCGACATGGAGAAGATCAAGACCCTCTATGACAGCAAAGGCTACTACAACGCCGAGATCCGCTATGCGATCGAGAAGCCTGGCGAACGGGACGTTCAAATCGTCGTCGTCATCGTCGAAAACGAGAAGCTCTTTATCCGGGACATCAGCTTCGAGGGCAACCGGACCTTCACCACGAGGGAGCTGAAGAACATGATGACCACGAATGAATGGGGCATCTTCCACTTCTTCACGGATTCCGGCCTTCTCAAGAAGGAACAGTTGAAGCAGGATGTGGGAAAACTCAACGCCTTCTACATGAACAACGGTTTCATCAACGCGCAGATCGGCGAGCCGATCATCACGTACGACCGCGACGGAATACGCGTCAAAATCCCCGTCTCGGAGGGAAGACAGTTCCGCGTCGGCAAGGTCGAGATCACCGGGGATGAGATCAAAACCCCGCGTGCGGAGCTCCTGGCAAATCTTCAGATCAGGAAGAGGGATTTCTACGACCGGGAAGCCATCATGAAGGACATCGACGCGCTGACGCAGGCGTGCAACGACGAGGGTTATGCCGGCGCCGACGTCGTCCCGCGCACCGAACCGCAGGAGAAAACACAAACCGTCGATGTGACTTACGTCATCAACAAGGCGAATCTCGTTTATTTCAACCGGATCAACATCACCGGCAATACCAAGACGAGAGACAAGGTCATCCGTCGGAAACTCTCCGTGGTCGAGGGAGACCTCTACAGCCGGACCAAGCTGAAGAACAGCTACATGGCCCTGAACCAACTGCGTTATTTCGAGGAAATCGATTTCCAGAGTGAGAAGGGTCCCGTCGAGAACCTGACGGATATCAACATCCGCGTCAAGGAGAAACCGACCGGGATGTTCAGCGTCGGCGCAGGATACAGCGCCCTGGACCATGCGATTGTTACGGCC
>JAQTRB010000012.1 GCA_028712015.1 Syntrophales bacterium | reverse complement strand
CCTTCGTCCGACAGGGAAATGGCGGCAGGATAAATCTTCAGTGTCTCATGGTAGAGGTCGTTGAGACCGGCCTTGGCCTTGTAGACCAGTTTCCCTGCAATGTTTGTATCCGTCAGATGACACTCGATGCAGGCAAACTGTTTGTGGTTGGAGATTTGCCAGCGGCTGTAGACGTGGTCCATGCCGTGGCACGCGCCGCAAACCAGGGGACTGCCCGAAGCATGATATCCGCCGACCATGATTGCCACGAGGATGACGCCGAGGATGACGCCGGCTGAAAGGAGTTTCGTCGGGGGGAGGCTGATGATGTCTTTCCGGCTCATTTTAGACTCTATACAACGGTCAATGAGTTACCAGATAGAAACACTCCGTACAATTAAACGATAACCGGTGAAACGAAAAAAAGTCAAGATAATGCTGGCGTTGATTATCACTTGAAACGGGGCGGAACCCTTCGCGAATGGAACAACTGCCCTTCAATTTCAAAGACCTTCCGGTCGTTGCCGTCTTTCGTTGGATAGATGATGGTTCCTTCCTCTAAACGACGGTCGTCCTGTGTCTTCTTTCCTCGATTGCTCCGGTGGGGAGCTATCGAGCCATCAGTTCGACCGCCGCCCGCGCTCGGCGGATCAAGCCTGCATCACCGCGCGGAGCGCTGCGATTGCCGCATCGATTTGCTGTACGCCGATTCCCTGGTGGGTGAGCATCCGAAAACGGGATGGTCCGGGGTGGGATAGCCGAACTCCCTGTTTTTCGAGACGCGTCATGAATTCTTCGTCCGAGAATCGGCGATCCGTGAGATCGATGTAGAGAATGTTTGTCCGGACGCGGTCGGGCTCGGTGGAAAGACCCGGAATCCCGGAGATTCCCTCCGCCAGGCGGCGGGCGTTCTTGTGGTCTTCCGCGAGGCGATCGACCATGTTCTCCAGTGCGACGATTCCGGCGGCCGCGATAATACCGGCTTGGCGCATTCCGCCGCCGAGCATCTTTCGGATCCGGCGGGCCCGTCCGATGAATTCTTTGCTTCCGCAGATCACGGAGCCGACCGGTGCGGAGAGACCTTTCGAAAGACAGACATTCACCGAATCGACACCGCGGGTCAGTTCCCGGGCGTCCTTGCCGAGGGCGACGGCGGCGTTGAAGATCCGGGCGCCGTCGAGGTGGACGGAGATCCCCCGTTTCTTGGCGAGGAAAACGACGGCGGCGGTGTATTCGGGTGTCAGGGCGGCGCCGTAGCAGCGGTTGTGGGTGTTTTCCAGACAGACCAGGCGGGTATGCGGAAAATGGATGTTCTCGCCGCGGACGGCGGCTGCGATATCCTCCAGGCGCATCGTTCCGTCCGGCAGGTTGGGGATGGTGTGGGGAAAAACGCCGCCCAGCGCGGACATTCCGCCCGCTTCGTTGAGGAAGATGTGCGAGCTGTCACCGAGGATCACCTCTTCGCCGCGCGCGCAGTGGGCGAGAACGCAGGTGATGTTCCCCATCGTGCCGCTGACGACGAGAAGCGCCGCTTCCATGCCCAGCCGCTCGGCGGCCATCGCCTCAAGGCTGTTGACCGTCAGGTCCTCGGCGAAGACGTCATCGCCGAGATCGGCATGGAAAATGGCCTCGCGCATGGCGGGGGTGGGCAGGGTTACCGTATCGCTGCGCAGATCGATGATGGGCATGATGAACCTCCTGTGCGTGCCGTCCATTTTGCGTCGGATCTCCATCCGTTGGCGGGCGTGGATCTTTCCACGTTTTCGATCGTTCGTCAAGCCCGCGCCATCCACGGGCTGTTCCCCGGGACGGGGACGGATTTCAAAATTTTCGCCGGATACCTGTGCCTTCCGTGCCGTCCGATATCCTGACGGGCCGGCTTATGAATCTTGCGTCTCGGGCCGCTCATCCTTCGATCCGCCGCGGGTCCGCGGGCTTTGGGGCTCGCTGTTTTGCCTTCCGTATGTGATCCGTGCTTGCCGAAGCGTGTGCGATAGCTTCGAAATGAGCGCCAGTGTAAGTAGGACAAAACCGGCGGCGACGTAAAACAGGATGTCAAAATCCGCTCCAAACGTGATCAGAAGCCCGCCCAGATAGGGCATCAGGAAATAGGCCACGTCCAGCGTAAACAGATTGAGGTTGGTGTTCAAACCGCGCATCAGCGGCGGAGAGGCTGAAAAAAGCAGCGCGGTCAGCAGGGGCATGATCACGCCGAGGCACAAACCGTAGAGACCGGCCAGCAGATAGAAGGCCGCCCGCGTTTCGGCGTGCGGAAGCGCGATAAAACAAGGGATCAGCAGTACAAAAGCGATCTGAGTCACGACGACCTTGTTCAGTCTGTCCAGCATGGCGCTGCCGAAAAGGCGCACCGCAATCATCGTTGCCATGGAAAGGGTGAAAAAGAGGCCCACGCCGCCGCCTCCGGTTTCCAAGGCAAGATTCTTCAGAAAATAGAAGACCGTCGCGTGGGCCAGATAGATGAAAAGCGCCGCACCCAGCAGCAACCCGATGGCCTTCAACCGCAAGTTCTCCCGGATCTCGCCGAGGGTGGCACGACGCATCATAACCCCGTCCCCGTCGTGAAGCGCCTTCCGGATACGCCTCCGCAGCGCAATCAGAAGAACGATCGCGACGACGGCGAAGAGTGAAACCCCCGCGTAGATATCCGCCTCGTTGCGGACATAGGGCAAAAAGGCCTCCGTCAGCGGCGGGATCACCGCATAGGGGATCATCGTCGCGATGCTGAGGATGCTGAAACCCTGCCCGCTTTTTTCATCGGGGATGAAGTTCACGACCAGAGAGATCACTCCCGATGTCAACAGCACGAAGGCCGTGCCGTGGAGGATGCGCACGACGATCAGGGCCGGGACCGACAGAGCCCACATATACGAGCAGGAGACCGCGACCAGCAGGAAAAGCGAGGCCGTCATGACCGAAAGCGCATTCCGAACATGAAGCCAGGGGAGGATGAAGAGGCGCAGGATGAAAGCCGCCATCGGCTCCAATCCGACCAGAAAGCCGCGCCAGGCGATGGGAACGTCGATCGTGCCCAAGTAGTGGTAAAAGCCATAGAAAACGCTGACGTTGCAGAACGACGCGACGATAATCAGCGCGAGAACGATGAACTCGGAAGAGATCCATCCCCATGACTTGTCCATTGCGCGCCGGGCTCTCCTCTTTTAGGTCAGGATCTTTTTCAGGGCAACGACGAGGTATGGTCCGGCAGCTTTTCGATGTTGTCGCCGTTGTGATTCATGCGTTCTCCCCTGACAGTATTCGGAAGAATCCAACGATCGGGTGTTGCGGGTGGAATCTATCGGATGAAAAAACCAAGGCTTTAAACCATTTTCCAGGAGGATTGTCAACGTTTTCCAATCCGCAATTCTTGACGGTTTCGGCAATGTAACGGCAAGATGGATCAACGCGGATAGCCATTCGCATCGCTTTTCGTTTTAAGGCTCCACGATTTGCCGGTTGATCCAGTCACTGTCCTGTGATGCAAAATCGCGCAACAGGTCGCTTCTTTTCTTGTGCTGTAATTTTTTAAGAGCCTTCGCTTCGATCTGCCTGATTCTTTCTCTGGTTACGCCCATCATCCCCCCCACTTCTTCGAGAGTAAAGGGGCCAAAGTTGCACGCAACCCATGTGCAGTTTAAAAACGATTCGTTTTTCAACCGCCACTCACAGGTGGTGTCCTGGCAAATTTCGATGATGTTATGGCTTCTTTTCCTGCATTTATAAAGAATCTTCAAAGTGACCGTTTCCTTTCCGTGTTGGTCGTCATCTATCCCGATTTGAGGGTTTCCAGAGGCATGCCCTTCAGCACGTCTCTGGAAATCAACCACGCTTTTGTCGATGCATGTGGACGGGCGTCGATCTCATCGTCGGAGATGGATGGATGATACCGCCCGGAAATAAATTCTTTCAAAAGGATATCGGATACGTCACGATCTTTCCTGTTCGTTATGAAGCGAGCGCATTGAGCTCCACCCGGCTGCGGGGCGTTTCGACCTTCACGGGATTTTTGAAGATGTCGTCGTTCTTCTCGAAGATCCGCTCGGCGGCAACTTTCCCTTTTCCGATCAGATAATTCTTCACGGCGTTCGCGCGCTCGCGCGTCAGGTCTTCCAGTTCGTCCTTGTCGACCTTGGTGTTGGCGAGGATCAGCTTGACCATCTCCGCATCCGGCAGTCGGATCTCCACGCCCAGCGCGTTGCGCGGTTTGGGAAACTTCTCCTTGGCGTACACGGCCTTCAGGTAGATCGACCGTTCCTCCGCGGTGAGGGTTATCGTCTGTGCGCTCTCCCCGGCGGCGAGTTGACGATCCCGGGTCAGGGCGAGAAATTTCTCCCGTTTTAGCTTCCGTTCCAGCAGCTCGTTCCGGTATCCTTCGGCGTCCTTGTCGCTGTCCGCGTAGGCCGTCAGCGACACCTTCAACGCCGGGCGCTCGTTGAGACCCTTCGACAGGGCTTCGAGTTTCTTCTCCTCGGAAGGCTGTAGAGTATCGGACCCGGGGGCGAAGGCGACAAAGCTCAGGTCGCCGTCCCCCGCGAAGAGCGAAGAGAGAAGCGCGAAGGGGGCGGTAGCCGCTTTCACGAGCAGGTTCTTCAGGACCTGGAAGGCGATCCGCCAGATGTTGAATTTGGGATCGTCGAGCCGTCCCGTCACCGGGACGTCCAGATGGATCTCCCCGCGGTGGTCCTTCAGCAGGGCGAGCCCAAGCTTGACCGGGAGGCTCGTGGCCTTGTCGCTTTCCACTTTGTCGCCGAAGGTGAACTGATCGATACGGATCTTGTTTTCCGAGACGAGCTTCTTGTCTGCGATGTGATACGACAGATCGAGAAAGAGTTTCCCCTGCTTCAGGATGTATCCCAGATAGGTTTCGGTGTAAGGGCTCATCGGCGAAAGTTCGATGTCCGAAAAGGAGATCTTCAGGTCCACGAAGAGGTCTTCCCGCAATGGGTTGATCTTGCCGCTGATCCGAAGCGGCGAGTGGTTTTCGAGATTGCCCCGGAGATCCACGTCGGCCAGCAGGGAGGCCTCGGAGGTCAGGCCGCTGATCCGCCCCCCCAGGTTGTAGAAGGTGGTTTCGAAATCGTTGGGTAGCAGTTTGTCGGTGAAAGCCACGGTGCCGTCCAGAACCGTGACGGTGCCGATGCGGGTGGTCGCCGCCGCCGTCTTTTCGGTCTCCGGCGGAATGACCGCCGCGCCGGCGGCCGAGGCCTTCGGGGTTTCCGCCGCCGCTGCCGCGACCGGGGCGGCCTTGTCCGCGCCGGCGATCTTCTCCTCCTTCCGGATCAGGTCCTGAAGGTTGACCGTTCCATCCTCGCGGATGATGATCCGCGAATAAACCTCGTTGACGGACACCTGGCCGATGTCCAGGCGAAGCGGTTTGAGATCGCAGTCGATCCCGTCCACTTGGAGCCGCTGCCACTTCAGAAGATCCTCCTCCTCGACGGTGTCGACCGCATGAAAGGCGCCGAGGCCGGCGTCTCCGCGGATGCGTCCCGTCGCCACCCCTTCCTTCAGGGCGACGTCCAGCGCCAGCGTTGTGTCCAGAAGGCCGCCGATGATCCGGAAGTTGAGGGTTTCGGGATAATAGGCCTCGAAATCACGGACCGGCAGGCGGTTGATCCACAGATCACCCTGGTAACGGAAGGGATCGGGGGTGAGGTTGCCCGCGGCCTTGAGAGAGGCATCCTTTCCGAAGGTCGAGGCGAACCGAAACTTCGCGGGGCGGGGTTCGGGACCGTTCAGGTCGGCGAGAACAAGGTTCGTCTCCCGCAGCGTGAAACGGGGTTTTTGGGGAAGGGTCTTGTCCGTGAACGCGAAGTTCAAGCGGTCGAGTTCGAGCCTTTTGAGCCGGTAACTGAGCGGTTTGGCGGCTTCCGGTTTCGCCGCAGCGGGCTTGACCGCCGGGCGGGCTTTGGTCTCCGGGCGTTCCCTGCCCGCGTTCGGAGAGATCCCCTTTTCCGCGGACGGTTGTCTCCCGCCTTGCGCAAGCAGAGACAGTGCGGAGAGCTTTCCGTCGGTCTCGCGGGAGAGCGAGACCTCGCCCCCCGAGAGTTTGATCCGGCCGATCCGCAACCGGTTCTCCTTCTGATGGAAATTCGCGTCGTCGATCGTCAGGCGCGCCAGCGCCAGCCCTTCCCCGTCGCCGTACCGGGTGCGGAGGTTCTTCAGGGACAGGCTGCCTTTTTCGGCGATCAATCCCTCTTTTTCACTGAAAGCGACCTCTCCCGACAGATCGACAATGCCCTGGAGCGGCGCGGTCAAATATGCGGCGAGATAGGGCCAGCTCTTCTGCAACGGAAGCCCCGTCAACCGGGCGGAAACCTTTGCGGTCGGTTCGGCGATGGCGAAGGTTCCTTCGGAGGCCAGGCGGGTTTCCCGGTCCACGCGCAGGGCCAGATCGTATTGCCCGGTCTGTCCGGAACGGTTGGCGATGTTCCGGGCATTCAGGGCAATCTCTTCCACGTCGGCCCGGAATCCTCCCGGAGGGAGGTCGTCGCGGAAATGGACGCGGCCGTTTTTCAGCGCGAACGACGCGACGGAAAAATTCGGCTTCGGAATCTGGTCTGCATTCTCCTCATCCCGCGGAACCGAAACCGCCGAAGGCGCCCCGGCGGAAACGGCCGGCGGGGCGGAACTGTTTTTCGGGGTTTTTTCGGCCGAAGCGATTGTCGTTTTTTCCTTCTCCGGCCGAAGCAGCTCTTGGTACATCCATTCGCCCCGCCGGTCACGGCTGACGAACAACTCCGGGCCCTCCAACGTGATTGCCTCGATTGCGAACAGGCCCGCGAACGGTTTCAGATCGGCGATTTTGACCTCCAGCGCGGGAAGCCTGAGCAGCGGTTGTCCCGCGGGAAGGTTCAGATCGAAGGTGTCCAGCCGGACAAGACCCTTTGCGCTCAGATCAGGCTTGCCGTCCGGGGGTTGCCGGTACTGAAGATCGGCGTCCAGGGTCAGCTTGCCCGCAGCCAGCTCCGCCGGAGGGGCCTGCGGGACATAGACCGCCAGCTCCGGCAGGCTCAGTTTCCCGAGGGTGATATGGAACGACGAATCCCGGTCTTGGCTGAAGGGTTTGACGCTGCCCGCCAGCGTGAGGGGCGCGTCGTTGACGATTGCGGATATGCGGGGCGTCGCCTGTTTCTGCGCCTCGGCCGGGAGGCTGCTCAGCCAGGGGAGGGCGATTTCCAGGTTGCGCAGGCTGTGTTTTCGGCCTCCCGCAACCGCCTGGTCGTCCAGGTCGAGGGAGCCGCTTCTCAAATGAAAATCGTTCAAAACAAAGGGGAAAAGGCCGGCCGGCTTCGGCTTCGGCTTTTCCCTCTTCTGGCGTTCCACGATGTCGGTGAAATTGAACCGATCCGTCCCGACCCGTACGACACGCAACGAGGGGGAGTCGATCGCAACCTCGGAGAGCACCAGCACTCGTCGGTATATCGACGCCGGACTGACCGATGCGCGAAGGGAGGCGATCGACAGAAACGGGCCGCCGCCCTTTTCCTCGATGGTGAAGCCCCGGACGGAGGCCGTCAGCGTCAGCGGGTTGAGGGAAATCTTTTCGATGCCGACGTTCCTTCCCGTCGTCTCCCGCAGGATCTTGACGGCCTGATTGCGGATGACGATCGGCAATGCCGTGGCGATCAGGACGGCCAGGACGGCCAGGGTTCCGACGGCGATCAGCGTGATTTTTTTCCACCGGTTCATGGGTGCCTCAAAGGGCTCAACCAAAAGAAGACGGATCCTTGCGGGACGATGCGGAAAACCAGAGGCCGGATCTTCATGGACACTCCCTTGCCGCGCGGATCACGTCAAAATGGCGCATGAGATTTCCGGGAATCACTCTATCAAAATGGCCGGGAGAAGCAAGGAATATTGACGATTCCTCCCACTATTCGGTTGCAAACACCGCATCCATGCGGTAGCCTGACGGACATGAAACTGTCGGGTTGTCGCATCCGGATAGGGCTTGCATTTTTCGTACTGGCCGTCATGGCGTGCGGCCCGCAGGCGCCGGGGCGCGCCCCCGCGGGGAGCGTCGCAGCCGAGCTCGCCAACGGCGACATCCTTGTCGAGGGATCGATTGGCGACGCTTCGAACCTGATCCCGCTGCTGGCCTCCGACGCCACCTCGCACGAGATTTCCGGGCTGGTTTTTAACGGGCTGATCAAGTTCGACAAGGATGTCCACATCGTGGGCGATCTGGCCGAGTCCTGGGAGATTTCCGGGGACGGTCTCGCGATCACCTTCCGCCTCCGCAGAAACGTCCGCTGGCACGACGGCAAACCCTTCACCGCCCACGATGTTCTGTATACCTACCGGGTCACCGTCGATCCGAAGACGCCGACCGCCTACGCGGGCGACTTCCTCAAGGTGAAGAAGGCCGAGGTCCTCGACGATCACACCTTCCGGGCCACCTATGACAAGCCCTTCGCCCCCGCGCTGATGAGCTGGTCCGTCGGCATCCTCCCGCGTCATCTGCTGGAAGGGAGGGATATCACCACCTCCCCGCTCGGCCGGCATCCGATCGGCACCGGGCCGTACCGATTCAAAGAGTGGGTGACCGGACAGAAGATCGTTCTCGTCTCCAATCCCGATTATTTCGAGGGACAACCCTACATCGACGGCTACGTCCTGCGGATCATTCCCGACACGGCGACGATGTTCCTGGAGCTCCGCGCGAACGGGATCGACCGGATGGGCCTCACGCCGCTCCAGTACACCCGGCAGACGGAGAACAACCTCTTCCGGGAGAACTACCGGAAGCACCGCTACCTCTCCTTCGCCTACACCTACATGGGCTACAACCTGAAGAACCCGCTTTTCGCCGACAAGCGCGTCCGCCAGGCCCTCGCCCACGCGGTGAACCGGGAAGAGATCATCGACGGGGTTCTGCTGGGGCTCGGCAAGCCCGCGACGGGTCCGTACAAACCGGGGACCTGGGCCTACAATCCGAAAGTCCGGACCTACCCCTACGATCCGGCGAAGGCAAGGGCGCTCCTCGCCGAGGCGGGCTGGCGGGATGCCGACGGCGACGGGATGCTGGAGAGGGACGGCAAGCCCTTTACGTTCGAGATCATCACCAACCAGGGCAACGAGATCCGGGCGAAGTGCGCCGAGATCATCCAGCGGCGGCTGGCCGAGATCGGCATCCGGGTCAAGATCCGGGTGATCGAGTGGGCCGCTTTCGTGAACGATTTCATCAACCGGCGGAAGTTCGATGCGACGATTCTCGGCTGGACGATCCCGATGGAGCCGGATCTCTACGACGTCTGGCATTCGAGTAAGACGGGGCCGCAGGAGTTGAACTTTATCTCCTACCGGAACGACGAGGTGGACGCGCTGATCGTCCGGGCGCGCGAGACCTTCGACCAGCCCCTCCGCAAGCGCTGCTACGACCGGATCCAGGAGATCCTGGCCGAGGAGCAGCCCTACATGTTCCTCTACGTTCCGGACGCCCTCCCCATCATCCATGCCCGCTTCCGCGGCGTGGAGGTTGCGCCGCTCGGGATCGGCTGGAACTTCATTCGCTGGTACGTGCCGAAGGCGGAGCAGAAACTCGTTATGACGCGCTGAGTTCCTCAGCCCGTCGTCAGCAGGTTTTTCTGAAGGAAGGTTCTCAGTTCGCCGTAATCGGCGGTGAGGAAGGACGGCTCCCCGGAACGATGGTCGATGTCGGCCATGCTCGGCGGGAGGTCGGGGTTGATCCCCAAAAGCTCCCGGATCTCGTCGGGAAATTTTGCCGGATGTGCCGTTTCCAGCGCGATGCAGAGCGGCCTGTCTCCGAACATTTCGAGGTACACCTCCAGGCCGCGCCAGCCCACGGCGCCGTGCGGTTCGAGGATGACCCGGTACTGATCGAAGACCCGCTTGATGGTCTTTTTCGTCTCCCGGTCGGAGATGCTCACCGAGTAGATCCGTTTCCTCATCTCATCCAGGTTCGGGATGCGGTGGACGAAGCCGGTCCGGTCCACCGTCCCGCCGTAAAGGTCGAAAAAACGTGCGAGGTTGCTCGGATGTCCGACGTTCATTGCGTTGGAAAGGCAGGCCCGCGACGGAACGACCTTTTCGTAGACACCGGTTTCGAGGAACCGCGGAAACTCGTCGTTCTCGTTTGTCGGCATGACGAGCCTCTCCACCGGGAGACCCATTCGCCTGGCGTACTCGCAGCCGAGGGCGTCCCCGAAGTTTCCCGACGGGACCGAGAAGACCGCCGGCTCGCCGTCGCGCGAAAGCTGCGCCCAGGCCCAGATGTAATAAACGATTTGCGGAAGGATCCGGCCGAAATTGATCGAATTCGCCGAGGTCAGGTTGAACTCGGCGAGAAGCGGATCGGAAAAGGCCCGCTTGACAAGGTCCTGGCAGTCATCGAACTTTCCGTCCACGGAGACGGCCCGGACGTTCCGTCCGATCGCATCGAGTTGTCTCTTTTGCCGGCCGCTCACCTCGCCGCGCGGATAGAGAATCGTCACGTCGATTCCCTCCACCCCCTTGAAAGCCTCGCCCACGGCGCTCCCCGTGTCCCCGGAAGTGGCCACCAGCACGTTGAGCCGCTTTCCCGGGTCGCGCAGGGCGCCCATCAGCCGGGCCATCAGCCGGGCGGCGAAGTCCTTGAACGACGCGGTCGGGCCCTGGTCGAGCCGCATGACGTACTTACGCGCGAAAACATTCTCCAGCGGCACCTCGAAATTGTAGGCGTCTTCGATGAGATGCCGGAGCCTGCGTTCGTCGATTTCTCCGGCGAGAAAGGCCTGCGCAACCAAAAGCGCGGCCTCCGTATAGGGAGCGCCCTTCAGGGATTTCATTGCATCGCCGGGGAGGAACGGTATGGTCTCCGGCATGAAGAGCCCCTCGTCGGGGGCCTGTCCCATCAGCAGGGCCTCCCGGAAGGAAACCGATTCCCGGAACGGCGTGATGCCGGGGACCCCGTCGAGGTGGCGGTTGGTGCTGTAGTATCGCAAAGGCTCGGTCATGCGAAAACCCTCCGATCTGAATCAGCCAGCGAGCCATTTCCGGCAGCTTGCTGCTGGGTAAGCGAGCATGGACGGATGGTTTATTCCTCTTAAGGATCGAAGATTCTCCGCAGCTTGTTGCGGAAAGCTTCAATATTTCCAATCGGCGTGCGTAAGGAACCGCTGTAATCTTGCAACTACACATCTACCATGTTTCCCCCGGTTTTGCAAAAGGTCTCTACGGATGGAATTGCCCTCGCAATATTGGTCGGGATTTGATAGGTTATCGATCCACCGGCGCGGGGATTTCGCGTTTCGGGAAGGAGAACGGAGATGAACGAAGAGAGAAAGGTGCGGTTGACGGAAACGGTCCACGGAGCCGGGTGAGCCTGCAAGATAGGTCCGGGGGACCTGCAAGAAGCGCTGAAGGATCTGCCGCTCATTACCGATCCGAACCTGATCGTCGGCATGGAGCATGCCGAGGATGCCGGGGTTTACCGGCTCCGCGACGACCTGGCCATCATCCAAACCGTCGATTTTTTCACCCCGATCGTGGATGATCCGTACACCTTCGGTCGGATCGCCGTGACGAATGCGCTCGGGGATATCTATGCGATGGGCGGACGGCCGATTACCGCGATGAATATCGTCTGTTTCCCGATCAGTAAGATGGATGTCGGCGTCCTCCGCGAGATCCTCCGCGGCGGACTCGACCAGATGCGGGAGGCGGGCGTTCTGCTGATCGGCGGCCACAGCGTTGAGGACGACGAGCCGAAATACGGCCTTTCCGTGACCGGCGTCATCCACCCCGAAAAGGTGCTCTTGAACCGGGGGGCGCTGCCCGGGGATCGTCTGATCCTGACGAAGGCCATCGGCACGGGGATCGTCGGCACGGCCGTGAAGGGCGGAGTCGCCGATCCGGCGCTTGCGGCCCGTTCCGTCGCCGGCATGACAACCCTGAACCGCAAAGCGACGGAATTGATGGCGGAAACGGACGGCATTCACGCCTGTACGGATGTTACCGGGTTCGGTTTCTTGGGCCATGCCTTGGAGATGATCGAGGGAAGCCCGGCCGGGATGAAGATCCAGGCCAGGTCGGTTCCCTGCTTTCCCGGGCTTCGGCCGCTGGTCGAGGAGGGGATCATTCCGGGAGGCTTGATCCGGAACCGGAAATTTCGCGAAAAGCAGATCGAGGTCGGTCCGGACTGCCCCGTCTGGCTCGTGGACGTCCTGTTCGACCCGCAGACGGCGGGCGGGCTTTTGATCGCGCTGCCGGAGGCGGCCGCGACGGAGCTGCTTTCCCGGATGCATGCTGCGGGGATCGCCGATGCAGCCATCGTCGGCGAGGTTACGGCGGGGCCGCGGGGAATGATCCGCGTCGAATAATCCGCCGACGGCGATTCATGCCCGGAGACGATCGTCCGCAGACCCTCCGCTTTCCGATCCGTTCCGTTTTTCCCACAGCCAGAACGAACAGAGCAGCGTAATCGACAGCAGGATGCCGCCGGCGATCGCAAAGGCGGCGGTGAAGCCGAAACGGTCGATCAGGTACCCGACGACGGGCGTCAGAACCCCGCCTCCCTCCATCGCGGTGAAGTAGTAGATGCCGAGGATGGTCGACCGGTTTCCGGCCGGCGTCCGTCGGATGATGAAACACTCCGAAGCGGACATCCGGCTGAAGACGATCATCCCCAGCAGAACGAGCATCCCGCCGAGCGTCCATCCGTACGGGAGCATCGTGAGCAGAAAGATGACCGGTCCGGCGGCGAGACAGACCGCAAGGACCACACGAACGCTTCCCAGGCGGTCGGCGAGCCAGCCGCCGAGCGGGCTTGCCCAGAACACCGCCAGATAGATGAGCGAAAGAGAGCCGGCGGCGATCTCCTTGCTCACGCCGAAGTGATCGACCATCAGAAACGGGACAAAGGAGATGATGGAATTGATGATCGCCGCCGTGAACGTCGAAAGGATCAGAAAGGCCACGAGGCTGCGCGTGATGTGCGTCGGGGCCGGCGCCTTTTCACCCGTTTTCGACGGATCGGGGTTGGCCTGTTGCCGGGCCTTCATGCGGCCGAGGAGAATATAGAACACGACGCCGAAGGCAACCGTGGGGATTCCGAGCGCGATATAGGCATTCCGCCACCCCCAGGCGTTGGCGATGGCCACGGCGAGCAGCGGTGTCACGAAATGGCTGGCGCCTCCGCCGATGTTGTGAAAACCGAGCGACCTGCCCATGTTCTCGGCGCGCACCGAGGCGGAAATCAGCGGCGGTGCCGACGGGTGGTAGCCGCCGGCGAGGAGCCCCATCAACACCAGCATCAGGAGCATCCAAACCAGGGTGTGGGACAGGCCGACCAGGATGCCGGCCAACGCGACACCGGAGATGCCGACGGTCATCAGCTTGCGGGGATCGATCCGGTCGGCCAGCCAGCCCGCCGGGAGTTGGCCGAAGCCATAGGCCAGCGTGAAGGCCGACACGACCAGGCCCGACTGCGTGTAATCCAGATGGAAGGCGCTGCGGATGAAGGGGATCAGCGGCACGGTGATCGTCGTCAACACATGATGGCTGAAATGCCCCATGACGAACAGCGGCAGCATTCCCCCGAAGAGTGCGCGCCATTTCAACAAGAGGGTTCTCCTTACGATCTCTTTCCGTCCGTCCCCGTGCGGATGGGATGACGCATACCCATACATCTATTTCCCCGGGCCGTCAAATTTGGCGGAAGAGGGATACATCATGAACCGGTTGTGGTAGAATCTTTTAGCCTGCCGTCTTGACGACGGCGGACTGTTGGTCCAGCGGAACATCGAGGAAAGGGAGATGGATCGATGAACATCGTTGTCCTGAACGGAAGCCCAAAGGGGGATCTCAGCGTAACCCTTCAGTATGTCCGTTATGCGGCCCAAAAATTCCCGCAACACACCTTTCGTTTTTTCCCGGTGGCGCAGAAAATCCGGACGCTCGAAAAGGATGATGCGTCCTTTCGCGAAGTGATCGATGCCGTCAGAGAGGCGGATGCGGTTTTGTGGGCGTTTCCGTTGTATTTCCTGCTGGTCTGTTCGCAGTATAAACGGTTCATTGAAATGATCTTCGAGAGAAATCAACTTCCGGCGTTTCAGGGGAAATATACGGCCTCCGTCTCCACTTCGCTTCATTTTTTCGATCATACGGCGCACAATTATATCCATGCGATTTGCGACGACCTGCAAATGAAATATCTGGGCGCCTATTCCGCGGAGATGTACGATTTGATGAAAAAGCGGGAACGCAAACGCTGGCTTTTCTTTGCCGAAACGTTCGTTGACGCCGTTTCCCGGCGGATTCCGACGGCGATCGCTTATCCGCCGCTGATGCCCCGGGCGTTCGCGTACGAGCCCAGACCGTCCGATGCAACCATCGATGCGGGCGCTCGTAAAATTCTGGTGATCGCCGACGGGCAGAAGCCGTCGGGCAATGTCAACGCTTTGATCTCATCCTTCACGGGGAACTTCCGCGGGGGCGTGGATGTCGTTCGGCTGACCGACATCGACATCAGGGGAGGCTGCCTGGGATGCTGCAAGTGCGGCCTGGACAACGTCTGTGAATATGAGGGGAAAGACGGCTTCATTGATTTTTACAACGAAGAGGTGAAAAAGGCGGATACGGTCGTTTTTGCGGGCGCCATTCACGACCGCTATCTCTCGGCAACCTGGAAGACCTTTTTCGACCGCTCCTTCTTCAACACCCATGTTCCGACGCTCGTCGGCAAGAAGATGGCCTTTCTGATCTCGGGACCCCTGGGACAGATTCCCAACCTCCGTCAGATTCTCGAAGCCTATGGGGAGTTTCAGCAGGCCGACCTTGCGGGCATCGTCACGGATGAAACCGGCGATTCGAGGCTGATGGACCGGATGCTTGCGGAGCTCGCGGGAACGATTGTCCGGCCGGTTCCGGAGGGCTGCACGAGACCCATGACCTTTCTGGGGGTCGGCGGCTGGAAAATCTTTCGAGACGAAGTGTACGGAAAGCTGCGCTTTGTTTTCCAGTCGGATCATCGGTATTACAAAAAACACGGGCTGTACGATTTTCCACAAAAGAATCATAAGGTCCGGCGCATGAATTTGATCATGACCCTGCTGACGAAGATGCCGCCTGTCCGAAAGAAATTCTTGAAGGCCCTTAAGGACGAAATGGTCAAACCGGTCAAATATATTGCGGAAAACCGGTAAAAATTCCTCCAACCGACGGTGACCATCAGATGCCCGTGAAAAGAAAAAAGCTACTGATTTGCTTGTTGCTGGCCATCACGGCAGGCGCCCTTCTGACGGCCTGCTCTTCCGACGCCAAGTCATCCCGCCTTGCCGGCGACGCGGTCATCCTCGCCTTCGGCGACAGCCTGACCTTCGGAACCGGGGCTTCGCCCGCGGAAAGCTACCCGGCGGTTCTGGAGAGCCTGGTCGGCCGGCGGGTGGTGAATTCCGGGGTCCCGGGAGAGGTCACCGCGGACGGGTTATCCCGACTGCCGGAGGTGCTCGAAAAAGAGAAGCCTGCACTGATGATCCTCTGCCACGGAGGCAATGACCTGCTCCGGCGTCTGGATCAGCGGCAGACCGCCAAAAATTTGCGGAAGATGATCCGATTGGCGCAAAAGCGGGGAGTCTCTGTCGTCGTCATCGCGGTGCCGTCCCTGGGACTGTCCCTGTCGCCGCCGGCCTTTTACCGGGAGACGGCCGCGGAAATGAAGGTCCCCATTGAAGAAAAGGTCCTGGCGACGGTGCTCTCCGACGGGTCTCTCAAGGCTGATTATATCCATCCCAATGCGGCGGGATACCGCAGACTGGCCGAGTCGGTTGCCGACCTGTTGAAGAAAAGCGGTGCGCTGGAATAGCCTCCTGTTCCATTGATCCCGGATGAGATTGAGTCTTTCCTCCCACCCTTAATTCCGCATGGCCGCAAGAAGCTGTTTCATTGGTCGATCTTCTCCGTGTATCCAGAAATCATCTCCATAAAGAACTTGACAAAGGATGGTCGCTCTGTCAAAAAGACAATCAAGAATGATTCCGGAAAAAGGATAATGGAAAAAGAATCGACCATTCAGCGCCTGAAGGAGAAAGGCCTGAAAATCACGGGTCAGAGACTGGCCATCATCGATGTGCTGGTTGAGCAGGGGCATATTCACCCCGGCGCGTCCTTCATCTACCGCGAGGCAAGAAAGAAACAGAAAAGCCTGAGCCTTTCGACCACCTACGCCACGATCAAAGAATTCATCCGCTGCGGCATCATCAAGGCGCTCGAGTTTGACGAAAGGGAAGACCGCTGCGAAGGCAACCTCGACGAGCACATCAATC
>JAQTRB010000206.1 GCA_028712015.1 Syntrophales bacterium | reverse complement strand
TCGTGTTGAAGCCCGTAATGGTCCCCAGCCCCAGATAAGAGCCGATGAATCCTCCGACAAACGCGCCTCCGATCCCGATCAAAATGGTCAAGATCATTCCGCCGGGGTCTTTGCCCGGCATGATGAACTTTGCCAGCACTCCGACAATCAATCCCATGACGATCCAAGATAAAATCCCCATCGCCGACCTCCTTGGTTTGGTGTCTCGTTTGCGATGAAATCTCGCATACTTTTCGAAATCCGTCAATAACCACCCGTAAAGCCGTCGCCACCCGCCAAACCACCCGGACACCGCCCCTGAATCCCCTTGAAAATATCCGCAATCTCGGATATCGTCGGTTCCGGCTTCGCGGAATTTCTTTTTTAAGGGACGCGGCCCTCGATTGAAAGGGGAGAGACGATGCGATGGAGAGATCGTCGCGAAAGCGACAACGTGGAAGACCGCAGGGGAATGGGCATCCCTCGCGGCGCCAAGATCGGCGGCGCGGGCGGTCTGGGCCTCGTGGCGATTGTATTGATCGGAATGTTTTTCGGTCTCGATCCAACCGTTCTGCTGCAGTCCGTGTCGGAAATCCAGGGTCCCCCCGTCTCCGTTGAACAGAGAAATCTCCCGGCCGCGAACGACGACCAGCGCAAGTTTGTCGCCGTCGTGCTGGCCGAGACCGAGGATGTCTGGCATGACGCTTTCAAGAAGATCGGGAAGACCTACCAGCCCCCGAAACTGGTTCTTTTTTCCGGGGCCGTGGACTCGGCATGCGGAATGGCCGGTTCGGCAACGGGGCCGTTTTATTGTCCGTCCGATTACAAGGTCTATCTGGATCTGAGTTTCTTCGAAGACCTGCAGACGCGGTTCGGCGCCTCGGGGGATTTTGCCCAGGCCTACGTCATCGCCCATGAGGTGGGGCATCATGTGCAAACCCTCTTGGGAATTTCCGAAAAGGTTCGCGAACTCCAGTCGCGGGTCGGCCCTTCCGAAATGAACCAATTGTCCGTGAGGATGGAGTTGCAGGCCGATTGTCTTTCCGGGGTTTGGGCGCATCAGGCCCACAAGAGTCGCGAGCTTCTGGAGGCGGGGGATATCGAGGAGGGGCTGAACGCGGCCAGCGCGATCGGGGACGATCGGATACAGAAGAAAACCCAGGGTCGCGTCGTTCCGGATGCCTTTACCCATGGGAGTTCGGCTCAGAGGGTGCGCTGGTTCAAGCGTGGACTGGAAAGCGGCAGCCTCCAGGCCTGCGACACCTTTCAAACGGATCGATTGTGAGGTCGTGCGGCGGAGGCCAGGGTGCGAACGGTTCACCGGAATGCAAAAGGAGGCAAGTGATGGACCTTTTAGAAATGTTGATGGGGAACAATCGGGCGCGGGACGGGTTCCAGGATTTCCTGAAACGGTTTGAAGAGGGGCCGCCGTCGGAGGGCTACGAAGACCGGGAGGTCCTGGATCGGTATGGCGAAGTGGCCCACAACGTATCCCAGTCGGACTACAAGCAGGCGGCACGGGAAGCCTTTGGACGCCTCTCCCCGAACGATCGGGAGGAATTCGGCCGGATGCTGGCGGGTCGGGCGCAGAGCAGGGGGGTTGACCTTTCCGCGCTTGCCCCGGACCGGGAACAGGGTTTCGGAAATTTGGACTGGCTTTCGAATGTCACCGGTCAGATCCATCAGCAGCCCGGCCTGCTGCGGGATCTTCTTGGCGGACTTGCGGGGAACCGGGAAAGCGGCGCTTCCGGGGGCATGCTCGGCAACCCTCTGGCCAAGGCCGCCCTGGCCGGCATTGCCGCCATGCTGGTGAAAAAGGTGCTGGCCGGCCGGTGACGCCAAGGGATGGCGGCCCTCGACAATCATGGATATCAAGGCGGAAAGGAGGTGAAGAACGGTGGCTGACGATCAGGGGAAGGGGCCCGGCGGGTCCGATCCTTACGATGCGACACAGTATCACGAAGTCGTAAAAGGCGATACGCTTTGGAAAATCGCGGAGCGTTACTACGGGGATGGGAGCCTGTACACAAACATCTTCGAGGCAAATCAGGATATACTGAAAGATCCCAATAAGATCAAAATCGGACAAAAACTGCGTATTCCGTAAGGATGGAAAAGGATCCCGCGAATCGACCGGTTTGTCGATGGGATTCGTCTTCCGGATGGAAAAAAGAAGCAGTGAAAACCCGAAAGGAGGGTTTATGAAAAGGAACATTGTAAAAGTAGCGATCGCGTTATTGGTCGGCATCGTCATGCTGGCGGCCTGTTCCAGCGACAAGGGGCCGGCGGAGCTGGCAATCAAGGCTGCCGAGGAGGCCGTCAACGCATCCAAGGCCGAGGCGGCGAAATATGTGCCGGAGGAGTTGAAATCGCTGGAAGGCGCTCTTGCCGCGGTGAAGGATAATTTCGCCAAGAAGGAGTATAAGGCCGCGATCGCGGATGCGCAGGCGCTGGCCGGCAAGGCGAAAGATCTGCTTGGCGCCGCAAACGCCAAGAAGGAAGAACTGACCAAGAGCTGGACGGATCTCAGCGAAGGACTTCCCAAGATGGTCGGGGCCATCCAGAGCCGGGTGGATATCCTCTCCAAGTCCAAAAAGCTTCCCGCCAACCTCACGGCCGAGAAGTTCACGGAGGTGAAATCCGGACTTGCGGCCGCCCAGGAGGAATGGGGAAAGGCGATGGAAAGCTTCAAGGCCGGGAACATCGCCGAGGCCGTTTCCGCGGCGAATTCCGTCAAAGGCAAGGCCGTGAGCGCCATGGAAACCCTGGGGATGCCCGTTCCGGCCGGCGCCAAGTCGTAAAAAAATTCGATCATCTTTACCAGGGACATATCCGAAACGGTCGAAGTCTTCGATAAATCGGATATGTCCCTGTACGTTTGGGCTCGTCGAAAAAGAGGCGGAAGGGCGTTCCGCGACCCGATGGATGATGAGCGGAGGAATCGTTTGACAGGAAGCACGGATTATTATACTGTTCAAAAGCACGGCGGGACATTTTGAAATCCCTCATCAGATTCCCTGCAATCGGGATCCGTACGGGTGGGATATTGATGACCAATTCGAAAGGAGATGAAAATGAAACGATTGTTTGTTGTGATGATGGCAATACTTTTTTTGGCCGGCTGCGGCGCCGCGGCCCGGGAGTCCGGATTTTATGAACACGACAGCCTCTACAAGAGCTGGACCCACCTGAAGTTCAGCAACTGTGGATACAGGAATGTCAGTCAGAAGGATGTCGATAAGACCAAGACCCAGAACTGGTGGGGGATCACGGTAGAGGGAACCAAGTAGCAGAACTCCTTATGCGGGAGTCCGGACGACATCCCTTCCCGGGGCTGGTGTCCGGACCCCCTTCTCCATGTTCTTCCGCGGAAGCTCCGCAAGTTCGCGCCGCGCAAAGATCCGCAAGCCGAGACGGTTTGATTTATCTTAATACGCCGATATTTATCATTTTTTTCCTTCCCGAGAACCCCCGGATCGAACCACCCCAACGGCGTGAATCGCCATCAAGAGCGCCTTAGAAAAAACTTGACATGTCGTCTGACGTAGGATATCGGACAACCTCGATTGGGGTTTCGATCCTGGATGACAAACATGCTCAAACCCGTCAAAAAAGAGAGCGTCCGCGGCCAGGTTTTCTGGCAGCTTCGCGATCAGCTTCTGCGCCGCACCTGGCCCCCGGGGAGCAAGCTTCCCTCCGAAAAAGAGCTTTCCCAAACCATGGGCGTGAGCCGGGTCTCCATCCGGGAAGGCATCCAGCATCTCGTTTCCCTGGGGATTCTGGAGACGCGGCACGGCGAGGGCACCTTTGTCCGGGAGTTGGGCGGCGGCGGCCAGGTTCACTTCAACGCGCTCCTGCCGCTCTTGGTCCTGGATGAGATCGACATCCTGCAGGTTCTCGAATACCGGCGCATCGTCGAGAAGGGCGCGGCCGCCCT
>JAQTRB010000205.1 GCA_028712015.1 Syntrophales bacterium | reverse complement strand
ACACCGACGGGATTACGGAGGCGATGGATAAGGCGGAAAAACTCTATTCGGACGACCGGCTGCAGACAACCCTGAGCCGGTTCCACCATCTGCAACCGGAGGCGTTGTGCCGGGAAATCCTTGCCGACATTGCCCGATTCGTCGGCACAAACGAGCAGAGCGACGATATCACGATGCTGGCGTTGCGATGCACGGGAGGGGAGATGCCGGACGCTGGGGCGAAGACTGTGAATCTTTTTTCCGAGAAGGAGAGGGCTTGATGGAAATCTGGGAGAATCGACAGGGAAACGTCGTCATCCTGGCGGTGCACGGCAAGCTCGACGCCTCGACCTCATCGCTCTTCGAGGAGAGGGTGCTGCCGCTGCTGGAGAGGGGCGAGAAGAACTTTCTGATCGATTTTGCCCATTTGGAATACATCAGCAGCGCGGCCCTCCGGCGCCTGCTGCTGCTGGCCAAGGGCGCGAACCGGGCCGGCGGCAAGGTGGTCCTCGTATCCCTGTCGAGGCCGATCCGGGAGATCTTCGACATGGCCGGCTTTACCCAGATATTCCCCATTTATGCCTCCGCGGAAGAGGCGCTGCGTTCGTTCTGAGAGAAACAGGGAGGAATGTTATGCCTCAGAAACCCTCCAATCTGCTTTTCGGCGTCGATGAAAGTCCGGGTTGGATCGCCCTGATCCTTCTGGGGTTCCAGCACATCTCCGTGATGTCGATCGCCTTCATCTTTCCGGTCGTGATCGTGGAGGCCATCGGCGGCGATCCCTCGCAGGCGCGCGACCTGATCGGCATGGCGATGCTGGCCACGGGGGTGGGGACGATCCTTCAGGGGCTCCATCGAGGTCCCGTCGGTTCCGGCTACCTGTGCCCGCTGGTGAACGGACCCGCCTTCCTCTCCGCGTCGCTGCTGGCGGGAAAGGCGGGCGGTCTGAGCCTGATCTTCGGGATGACGGTCGCCGCGGGCTGCTTCGAGGCGGTCTTCTCCCGCTTTTTGGCGAGGATGCGCGCCGTTTTTCCCGCCGAGGTGACCGGCACCATCGTGATGATGGTGGGGATCGAGATCATTCCCATCGCCGTCGAGAAATTTCTGGGGGTCGACAAGATCCATTCCGTTGCCGATCCGAGGGCCGTGCTGGTTGCCGTCATTACGCTGGCCGCCATGGCCGGCTTCAACGTCTGGGGCGCCGGAAAGCTCCGCCTTTACTCGGTCCTGTTGGGGATGATCGTCGGTTACGCCGCAGCCTTTTTCGCCGGCGTCTTGACCCCCCAGCAGATCCGGACCATGCTCGGGGCGCCGCTGTTTTCACCCCCGGCGATGGGTCATTACGGACTCTCCTTCAACTCGGCGCTCCTGGTCCCTTTTCTCGTGGCCGCCCTCTCTTCGGCGCTCAAGACGATGGGGGACGTCACGACCTGCCAGAAGATCAACGATACGCAGTGGAAGAGGCCCGACATGGTGAACATCAGCCGCGGGGTTCTGGCCTGCGCGGCGGGGAACCTCTTCTCGGGGCTTCTGGGCGCCCTGGGCCAGTCCGTGTCGTCGAGCAACATCGGCCTCTCCATCGCCACCGGGGCGACGAGCCGCCGGATCGCCTACAGCACCGGGGCCGTGCTGATCCTACTGGCCTTTTTCCCGAAGCTCTCCTCCGTCTTTGTCATCATGCCGACGCCGATCATGGGGGCCTCGCTGATCTTTGCCGTGAGCTTCATGATCCTCGCCGGCATCCAGATCATCATGTCGCGGATGATCGACTCCCGGAAGACCTTCGTGATCGGCATCTCCATGATCTTTGGCCTCAGCGTCGATTTCGCGCCGGGACTCTACCGGGAGGTCCATCCCTGGATCCAGCCGGTTTTCGCCTCTTCCCTCTCGCTGGCCACGATCTGCGCCGTTGTTCTGAACCTCTTCTTCCGGATCGGGATCGCCAAAACGGCAATCCTGAACCTGTCGCCCGGGGTGGATCCGTCGGACAGGATCTACCAGTTCATGGACCAGCGGGGGCGGCTCTGGGGGGCGCGGGGCGAGGTGATCGGCAAGGCGATGGGGGCGATGAACGAATTTTTCGAGGCGGCCGCGGAACATGGCCTGACCCGGGAGCCGATCGTGATGAAGGTCCGTTTTGACGAGTTCAACCTGCAGGCGGAGATCTCCTACCGGGGTGCGCCGATCGAACTGCCGTCCGTCCGTCCGGACGCCCGGGAACTGCTGACCGACGACCGGGCGCCGCTGAAGCTTGCCGGATACATGATCCGCAGCCTGTCCGACCGTGCCGAGGTCCAATCCGCCGAAGGCCGGACCAGCATCCGGCTCCACTTCGTCCATTAAACCGGATACTTTTTAACCATCCGGAGAGGATTGTGCATACAAAACATCCGGCCTTTTCGGTAGAAAAGAGAAAGGGTGGAAGCCAATCTTCATGATTTCGGACAGATACGTCTTCTCCGGTGATGGCATGCTGTTTGCAAATTCCGAGACAGTCCAGAACATTGAGCGGGAGATGGGATCCGATATGAAAAGATTTCTGTTGTTCGTTGTCTGTTTGGGGGTTTGTTTCTGGCCGCTCCCGGCGGCGGCAGCCGGAGCGGACGAGATGATCCGTAAGGGCGAAACCTTGGATCTTCCGCGCTGCATCGCCATCGCGCTTTCGCGACATCCCGACATCCGGGCGGCCGCCGGCAGCCTGAGGGCCGGGGAAAGCCGGATCGGCCAAGCCCGCGCCGGTTATTATCCGCAGCTGAACGGATCGGCCGGGTACAGCCGAACGGATCCGACGACCTCCGCGGGAGAGGTTTACGACAGCTACTCCTCCAGGATTTCTCTGAGCCAGAATCTCTACGATTTCGGCAAGACCGCCACGCAGGTCAAGATCCAGGAGTTCAACCGGGATTCCACCCGTTCGGAGTTGGAGTACATCCGCACCCAGGTGAGTTTCGGGGTCAAGCAGGCCTACTTCGAACTTCTCCGGGCCGGTCGGAACCGGGACGTCTCCCGGGAAATGGTGGGACAGTTTCAGCAGCATCTCGATCAGGCGTCGGCGTTTTTCGAGGTCGGCACGAAACCGAAATTCGACGTGACCAAGGCCGAGGTCGATCTTTCCAACGCGAAGCTGAATCTCATCAAGGCCGAAAACGCCTTCCGGCTGGCCCGGGTAGCGCTGAACGGCGCCATGGGGTTGCCGGAGGCGCCGGAGTACGACGTTGCGGATCAGCTCTCCCCCCGGCTGGTGGAGGTCGATCTGGATGAAACCATCCGCAAGGCCTACGATCGCCGGTCGGACTTGAAGGCGATCGCCGAAATGCGAAGATCGCTGGAACAGAGCATCGAACTCGCCCGGAAGAATGATTATCCGACCATTGCGGGCAATGCCGGCTACGGTTGGGGCGGGGGAAGCTTTCCGCTGGATCAGGGCTGGAGTTTCGGCGCCGAGGTCAGCGTCCCGCTGTTCAGCGGATTTTCGACGAAATACAAGGTGGCGGAGGCCCAGGCCAATCTGGATGTCCTGACGGCCAATGAGGCCTTTCTGCGACAGACCATCGATCAAGATGTTCGGCAGGCGTGGCTGAACCTACGGGAGGCGGCGGAACGGGGCGTGGCGGCGGAGCTGATCGTCCGTCAGGCCATGGAGAACCTGGAGCTGGCCAGCGGACGCTACGCCGCGGGGGTCGGCGGCCCCATCGAGGTGACCGATGCCCTCGTGGCGACAAGCAATGCGAAAACGGCAGAAATATCGGCACTTTACGATTATAAGCTGGCGCAGTCCAGCCTGGAGAAGGCGGCGGGGGCACCATGAAGAATATCCTGGTTGCAGTGGTTTTGGCGGTTGTTCTGGCGCTGGGCGGTTTTTACCTCCTGAAGGGCAAGGGAAACGGGGTCCAGTTCAAGACGGTGAAGGTGTCCCGGGGGGAGATTCGGGCGACGGTCA
>JAQTRB010000204.1 GCA_028712015.1 Syntrophales bacterium | reverse complement strand
ATGAATTTCTGATTCAGCAGGCAAACCTCTTCGTAGTATTTGTTCAGCTTGCCATCGATGATTTTATCCCAGATTTTTTCCGGTTTTTTTTCGGCAGTCAACTGGCTGCGGTAGATCTCCTTCTCCCTCTCCAGTTCCGCCGCGGAAATCTCCTCCGGGCGAACGTAGCGCGGATTCGCCGCCGCGACATGCATCGCCAGATCTTTGGCCATGGACTGAAAACCTTCCGTCTTTGCGACGAAATCGGT
The DNA here is from genome assembly GCA_028712015.1 of Syntrophales bacterium. GTDB lineage: Bacteria > Desulfobacterota > Syntrophia > Syntrophales > UBA5619 > UBA5619. The sequence continues at coordinate 3,678 of JAQTRB010000204.1, read as the reverse complement.
TTCGCAGTTCACCTCGACCATGACGCCGATCCGTCCGCCCATGTGGATGTAGGAGGCAACGGTGCCCTCTTTGGCCGCCTTGGATGAACGTTTTGTCGCCGCCGACATCCCCTTCTTCCGGAGATAATCAATCGCCTTTTCCGGATCGCCGTTCTCGGCCTTGAGCGCCTCCTTGCAGTCCATCATTCCGGCGCCCGTCTTCACCCGCAATTCCTTCACCATCTCCGATGTGATATCCAATTTATCGACCCTCCTCTATACGATCCTTTGCTTCGTCGGATTCCGAATCTTTGGTTTCGATGCTTTCCGGGACATCGGACTCGGCGCCGTCTGCTCCCGGAACCGGCGCAGCGGACGGATGAGTCTTGTCGCTTTCCGCCTGGAGGCGTTCCTCGAATCGCTTTTTCCCGTCCAGAACGGCCTCCGCCATTTTCGCGGAGAAGAGCTTGATCGCCCGGATCGCATCGTCATTGCCCGGGATAATGTAATCAATCAGATCAGGATCGCAGTTCGTGTCCACCATGGCTACGATCGGGATCTTCAGTTTTCTCGCTTCGGTCACCGCGATGCTTTCCCGTTTCGGATCGATGATGAAGAGACCCTTCGGGACACCCTTGATGGTCCGGATCCCGCCCAAAACCTTGGTCAGTTTTTCGCGATCCTTCTGGAGTCCCAGAATCTCTTTCTTCGGGAAAGCCTTGATGCTGTCGTCGGCAACCATTCGATCCAGTTCATTCAAACGGTCGATGCTTTTCTTGATGGTCGTGAAATTGGTCAACATCCCCCCCAGCCAGCGCTGATTGACGTATGGCATTCCGCACCGTTCGGACTCTTCGCGGACCGACTCCTGGGATTGTTTCTTGGTGCCGACGAAAAGGATCTCGCCGCCTTGGGCGACCGTATCGACTACGAACTGATAGGCCGTCTGAAACAGTCCGACCGTCTGCTGGAGATCGATGATGTAGATCCCATTTCGTGCGCCGAAAATATAGGGTTTCATTTTGGGATTCCATTTGTTCGTCTGGTGACCGAAATGAACCCCCGCCTCAAGCAACAACTTCATCGAAATACTGGCCATTCTGAACTCCTCTCTTGTTTTTTCCTCCATCCCCCTCCTCTTGAGCGGAAACCCGTCGTCCGGACGGGCAACCTCCGTCAATCCGGGGATGTGCGATTTGGCGTGGCTGATAACACAAAGAATTCAATTAATCAAGCGGAAATGCCTTCAGGTATGATAATGGGCGTTGATCTTTACGTAATCGAATGTGAGATCGGATGTACAGACCGTACAGGATCGAGATCCCATCCCCAGTGCAAGGCGCACCCGAATTTCCGGGCGCTTCATGATCGCGAAAAGTTCGGTTTCCCTCCCGTCCATCCCCTTTCCGTCCGCAAAGATCGGAATATCTTCCAGGAAAAGGCGTACTTTTTCCGTGGGAAGACCGATCCCGAGGGATCCGGCGGCGGAAACGATCCTTCCCCAGTTCGGATCCTCTCCGAAAAAAGCCGTTTTGACCAGGTTCGAATTGGCGACGGCATAGGCGATACGCTGCGCATCCCGGTTCGTCTTGGCCTCTGTCACCGTGATCTCGATCACCTTGGTCGCCCCCTCGCCGTCGCGGACCAGCCCCCGCGCCAGTTCGCACAGCAGTTCCGAGAGCAATTCCCGGAACCTCGTTAGGTTTGCCGAAGCCCGTTTCATCGCAGGATTCCCGGCCAGACCATTGGCAAGAATCAAGGCCGTGTCGTTCGTGCTCATACAGCCATCCACGCTGACCGCGTTGAAACTGCCGGCGATCGATCGCCGAAAGACCTGATCGAGCGCATCTCGCTCAATCGCGGCGTCGGTGATGACGAAGGCAAGCATGGTCGCCATGTTCGGCTGAATCATCCCCGCCCCTTTGGCAATGCCGCACAGTGTCACCTCTTTGCCGCTGATGGTCCCTCGCCTGCGGGCGATTTTGGGAAACCGGTCCGTCGTCATGATCCCGGCCTCCGCATCGGCGATTCCGTCCTCGCGGAGCCCCGCGACCAATCCTTTGATTCCCGCCTCGATTTTTTCAACCGGCAGGCGGTGCCCGATGACTCCCGTCGAAGCCACCAAAACCGTCTCATCGGCAATGCCGAGTTCGGCGGAGGTAGCGCGTGAAACGGCAAGCGCATCGGCGATACCGTCCGGTCCGGTCGCGGCGTTCGCAACGCCGCTGTTGGCAACCACGGCCCGCGCCTTCCCGGATCGAATCCTTTCTTGATCGAGAAGAACGGGCGCCGCCTTGAAGCTGTTTGTCGTAAAGACGCCGGCCGCCGTCGCCGGCCGGGTCGAAAATATCAGCGAAAGATCCCTGCCGCCGTCCGTTTTGATTCCCGTGGGTATCCCATTGGCCAGAAATCCGGGCACCCGATAATCATCCTTGTTCCGCATTATGCCCTCCAATGAACCCTGCCGAAGCATTCCGATCCGATGCGAACCCTATACGCCGCAGCATTTCTTGTATTTTTTGCCGCTGCCGCAGGGACACGGATCGTTCCGGCCAACCTTGGCCGCCTCTCTTTTGACCGTTGTCGCCGCGGGCGTGTCCTCTCCCCTGGACATGATGTAATCCTGCCGCCGTTTCTCCTCGATCCGCTCCACCTCTTCCTCGCGATGGATCTGCACGATGCAGAGCTTTTCGACGCTGTCCTGCTTGATGCGGCGGATCATGTCCATGAACATGTCGTAGCCCTCTTTCTGATACTCCCGGACCGGATCCTTCTGGCCGTATCCCCGCAGACCGATCCCCTCCTTGAGGTGGTCCATCGCGAGAAGATGTTCCTTCCATTGCGTATCGATCGCCTGAAGCATGATCACCTTCATCAGGTAATCCATCAGCGGCTTTCCGTACCCGCTTTCTTTGTTCCGGAGCAGCGCCTTCGCCTCCGCAACGATCCGCCCGCAAATTTCTTGCGGATTCAACTCTTGCGCCGTCCCGGCCAGATTCAGCCTCAGGGTGAAATGTCGGAAGGCCTCTTCGTCCAGCCCTTTGAGATCCCACTCTTCCGGGTGGCGCTTTTCGTCGACATATTCCGGCAGCATCTCCTCGACGATCTCTTCAATCATCTCGTCCACGTCGTCCCAGAGCGCCTCCCCCTTGAGGACCTTCTTCCGCTGTTCGTAGATCACCTGCCGCTGACGGTTCATCACGTCGTCGTACTCCAGCAGGTGCTTTCGAATATCGAAGTTCTGTCCCTCGACCCGCTTCTGCGCGTTTTCGATCGCCTTCGAAATCAGCCGGTGCTCGATGGGTTGTCCCTCCTCCATGCCGATCCGGTCCATTACGGCGGAGATCCGCTCCGCGCCGAAGATCCGCAGCAGATCGTCCTCGAGAGAGAGGTAAAAGCGCGACGACCCCATGTCCCCCTGGCGTCCGGAACGCCCGCGCAGCTGGTTGTCGATCCGTCGGCTTTCATGCCTCTCGGTTCCCAGGATATGGAGACCCCCGAGGGCGGCGACCCCCTCTCCCAGTTTGATATCCGTACCGCGTCCGGCCATGTTGGTGGAAATGGTCACCTGTCCCGGCTGACCGGCCTGCGCGACGATTTCCGCCTCTCTTTCGTGATTTTTTGCATTCAGCACATGGTGTTTGACTCCCGCCCGGGTCAGGAATTTGCTCAAAAGCTCCGATTTCTCGATCGAGATGG
>JAQTRB010000203.1 GCA_028712015.1 Syntrophales bacterium | reverse complement strand
ACATCATGGACGATGTGACGCTCAGAACGATGATTTCCGGGTATATGAAATCGGCCGGAAAATCGGCCGCCTTCGGCTGGCAGGGCGGGGAACCCCTGCTGGCCGGGATCGATTTTTTTGAAAGGGTCGTCGCCTATCAGCAAGCCTACGGTCTTTCGGGGCAACTGGTCGGCAACAACCTGCAGACCAACGGCCTGCTGCTGGATGAGCCGTGGGCCCGGTTTTTCCGGCGGTACCATTTCTTCATCGGCGTGAGCCTGGATGGACCGGAGGAGATCCACAACCGCTATCGTCACTCCGCGGATGGAAATGACGGTTTCCGGCGGACCTTGCGGGGAATCGGCATTCTCCGGGATCACGGGGTGGCATTCAGCATCCTGACCGTCATCAACGATGTGACGGCGAAGAAACCGGCGGAACTCTACGATTTCTTCGTCCGGAATGGGTTCGACCGCCTGCAGTTCATCCCCTGTCTCGAGATCGATCGGGAAACCGGGAAGCCAAGGGAATACTCCGTCAAGATGGAGGATTACCGGGATTTTCTCTGCACCCTCTTTGATCTCTGGTACAACAATGGTCGGCCGACGGTTTCGATCCGTCTTTTTGAAAACATTTTGGCTGTATTCATGGGCCGGGAGCCGGAGATCTGCGCCTTCAAGGAGCGGTGCGGCAGCTATCTGGTCGTTGAATACAACGGCGATGTCTATCCGTGCGATTTCTTCGTGGAGCCCCCCTGGTTCTTGGGGAATCTGCGGGAGTCCTCCATCGGCGATCTGCTGAAAAAGCGCCGGAGGCGGGAATTCAACGACCGTAAAAAGCAGGGCGCGCCAGGCTGCACTTCCTGCGAGTGGAATTTCCTCTGCCGTTTCGGCTGCCAGCATTACCGGCTGCCGGGGGGGCAGAATTATTTCTGCGAAGCCTATCGGGCATTCTTCCGATACACGCGGCGCCGTTTCGAAACATTAATAGAGGGCCTCTCGGAAGTATAGGCCGCCGTTACTCTTCCCGCTTTCGGAGGCGGTGCTTAATCATCTTGAGCTGGAGGCCCTTGCGGCTGAGTCCCAACCGCTCGGCGGCCCGGGTGACATTGCCTCCGCACTCCTCAAGACAACGGGCGATGATCTGTTTTTCCGACTCCTCCAAGTGGCTCTTCAGGGCATCCCGTCCGGGCATTTCCTTCAGACCGGGGCCGGGCGCCGCCGGGTGGAGCTCCCGCACGGCCTTCACGACGTCCGGCGGGACAAGCTCTCTGGTGAGGATGGGTTGCTCCGCCATCAGGACCATCCGTTCGATGAGGTGTTCCAGTTCCCGGATGTTCCCCGGCCAGGGATAGGCGACGAGATCGTCTCGGACCGCCGGATCGATTCCTTCGATGGCCCGTCCCAGCTTTCGGTTGAATTTTCGGATAAAGTGGTCGGTCAATGGAAGGATGTCCTCGATCCGCTCCCGCAGCGGCGGGATGTGGATGGGAAAGACATTTAGGCGGTAGAAGAGATCCTCCCGGAACTTTCCCTCCTTAACCCTTTGCTGCAGATCCCGGTTCGTCGCCGCGATGAGCCGCACATCCACCGAGAGAGTCTTGAGCCCTCCCACCCGCTCGAAGCTCTGGTCCTGAATGGCCTGAAGAACCTTCGCCTGCATTTCCCGGGGGATTTCGCCGACCTCGTCGAGAAAGAGCGTTCCCTTGTGCGCCAGTTCGAATCGTCCCGGTTTGGTGGTGACGGCGCCCGTGAAGGCCCCCTTTTCATAGCCGAACAATTCGCTTTCTACGAGATTTTCCGCGATTGCCGCACAGTTGATCCTGATGAACGGTTGGTCGTTCCTGGCGCTGTTCCGATGGATGGCGCGGGCGATCAGCTCTTTTCCCGTCCCCGTCTCCCCGGTTATGAGGACGGCGGTTGTCGTGGGGGAGACCTTCCGGATGACCTCCTGAATCTCCGCCATGGGAGGGCTGGTCCCGATGATTCGATAGGAATGCGCTTCCCCGGTCTCCGCCGAAAGCTCTTTCGCGTTGATCAACCGGGTGTTGACCGCCTTCAAAATGACGGCCTTGAGTTCGTCCTGTTCGAAGGGCTTGGTGATATAGTCGAAGGCTCCCATCTTCAGGGCATCCACCGCGGTGGCCACCGTTCCGTAAGCGGTGAGGATGATGACCGGCATGGCGGGGTCGTCCCGCATGATCCGATCGAGAAGCCCCATCCCGTCCAGCCGTGGCATCTTGAGATCGGTCGCGACGACGGCGATCTTCTCCGCCTCGATGATCTTCAGGGCCTCCAAGCCGTCCGCGGCCGTGCTCACCTCGTAGCCTTCTTTCTTCAGGATGGCCTTGAGAACCAGCCGCATGTTCAACTCATCGTCCACGATGAGGATCTTTGCCGCTTTCATCGAATCCCTGTCCTTTCTTTTTTACCGCACCGTTTCCAGGCGGATATAGAAGATTGTCCCTTTGCCGGGGATCGACTTGACCCGGATTTTGCCCCCATGGCCCCGGATGATGCGCTCGCAGACGGCGAGCCCCAGGCCGACTCCCCGCTCCTTGGTCGTGAAGAAAGGGGTAAAGATCTGCTTTAGGGTGTCACGACGCATCCCCGCTCCCTGGTCCCGGATGGTGATGCCCACGGCGTCCCTCGTGTCGCTTTCAATCCTTGAGGTCCGGACGGTTAGCGTGCCTCCTTCCGGCATCGCCTCGATGGCGTTGATGGCGATGTTCAGGATGACCTGGTGGATCTGTTCCTGGTCCATTGGAACGAGCGGCAGATGGGGGTGGAGTTCCCATTGGATGTCGATTCCCGCCGAGAGGCGGTTTGCCTCGATGAGGGCCATTGCTTTTTCGACAACGGCATTGATCTGCCGTGGTCGCAGTTCCGACGAATATGGACGTGCGTAGTCCAGAAACTGCGAAACAACGCGGTTGAGGCGGTTGACTTCCTGGGCGATTACGTCCAGGAGGTTCTTCTGCTCTTCGTTTTCCGCTTCCGACCGGAGCAGCTGGGCGGCCCCTTTGATCGAGCCGAGGGGGTTGCGGATTTCGTGGGCGAAGACCGGCGCCATCTTTTCCAAAAGCAGCGCCTTCTCTCTTTCCAGTTTTTCGTCCAGATCGAAGGGCGAGGTAAATACATCCTTGATCTCGGGATTGATCCGGGTAAGGAGGCGCTTCAGGACAACCTGGAAAGGTCCGACGGCGATCATGATGATGAAGGAGATCATGAAAACGAGCAAAAACGGCGGCGCCGGTCCCGGTCCGAAAAAACCGATGACGAGGTAGAAAAGGACCGTGGCGAACAGGGAAACAATCAGGGTCACCGATGCGCGGGTCATCAGGTCGTGGAGTTCCGTCAGGTGGGGGTGGATGATCATGATCAGGATGAAATACAGGGTGCCGGCGACGACCAGATTGAACAAGGGTTGGATGCTGTAGGTGGCAATCGCCGCGGTGCAGCCGATGATCAGGTATACGAGCCGTTTCTTCTCCGCACCTGCCGTTTTCTGCTTGGCGTGGACGATCAGGGAGAAGTAGCACAACAGAAGCAGCGCATCGGCATAGATATAGATACCGCTTCCGATATATGCCAGGTTTCTCAGCGGCGTGAAGAGGAGTGCCGCCAATCCCGTGGAAAGCAGGGCGGTCGTGCGGATGTCCCTTTTTTTGATCAGGGTCTGCCCCGGAAAAAGGTCGCGGCTGAAATAGATCGTCAGTGTCGGGATGGCCAGAAGACCCAGCCGTTCAATCAGACTCCAGGCGGCGTGGGGATAGAACAGGTTGAAAAAAAGACCTCCCCTGTGAAAGGCGATGGCCACGCAGAGGGCGGCAAAGGAAAGGTGGAGCGGCTCCCGCTTTTTGTTGATCATCAGGGCGACGGACACCGTGACGGCCACCGCCATCAGCATAAAAGCTTCCATATTTTTTCATAGCGTAATCCCCCGCGGGAAGTCAAGGAG
>JAQTRB010000202.1 GCA_028712015.1 Syntrophales bacterium | reverse complement strand
CTCTGTTTCTTAATGGAATGAAGTGTGACCGCCAATCAGATTCTGAACTTTGGTCAGTATATGACCGTTAGTCACGGCCCGACTTCTATCCGATTATTTTTCCGCTGTCAAGAAAAATAAGAGGCTGCTTTGAAATATTTTTTTGACAGGAGGAGATGCATCGATTGCCTGTCGCCCGGTGCCGGGAGGTGGATCAAATCCTATTCTTTGAAATGACGGATCGGATGCAATATCTTTGTAACCATCCAATATGAATTGGTTTCGGACTGCGCGGATCAGCAGGACGGATGAAAGGCATCGCGGCGCCAACCGGGCATCCAGCCAGACAGGGATGCAATAGAGACGATTCAGCCAGACGAAAAGCATCGTAAGAAATCCTGATGAAGAATCATTTCGCTTCCTGTTGTCTTTCCGTTTGGTTCGTCGGAAACAATTTAAAAGAGGGATCAGCGAAATAACCGACATCATCGTAAGTTTTTCGAGCGGTCCAAAAACCTTTTGAACCACCGCCGTTTTCAGTCCCACCTCCGCGAGATTAAGCTTCATCTCGCTCAGCTCGTAGCGTCGAAAATGGCTCACGAAGCGGTCGTCAACGGTAAAATAGGAGCGGCGATGGGGAAAGGTTAGTATCAGGGAGCCTTCCCTTTTCAGGACCGCCGCGATCTCACGCAGGGCCGGCCGGTCCTCGGGCAGATGCTCCAGGACCTCCGAGCAGATCACCTGCGAAAACGAACCCGCCTTGAAGGGGAGATGCGTCGCGTCGGCGACCACAAATAAACCCTCTCCCTGCGCTTTTCTCAACGTCCGCAGGGCGGAAAAGGATAGTTCGGAATAGACCACACAATCCGAAGCCTCCGTCATCGGCGACATGCCGCTTCCCACCTCGAGTGAAAGCCCCCGCGGCTCCGGTTGCAGACATCTCCGTACCGCGCGCCGTCGCAGTCTATAGTTGTACAGATGGTTTTTGAGAGTCACGTAGGCGTCATCCGCAAAGAAATCTTCAAATCGATTTTCATTCGACGGATTCACGGTTTCACCGGAAACAGCCTGGAGCGGATGATGCCCATTCGGGCCAGACGGAAGCGCAACGCCGTCCAGAGGCAACCCACGCCGTAGCGAATGCTTCGCTTGAGGTTGATCGACGAGGCTTCCGCAAAGTATTTCGTCGGGCAGCTCACCTCGGCGATCGTGAAACCCCGCCAGATGATCTGCGCCAGCATCTGGTTGTCGAACAGATAGTCATCCGAATTTCCGTCCAGCGAAAGGCGCTGCAGAAGTTCCCGGGAGAAAGCCCGATATCCTGTGTGGTATTCGGAGAGTTTCGCGTCCAGCAGGATATTTTCAACCAGCGTGAGAAACCGGTTGGCAATGTACTTCCAGACCGGCATGCCCCCCTTCAGCGCGTATCCCCCCAGGATCCTCGATCCGAGAACGCAGGGGAAAAGACCGTTCCCGATCATCGAGGCCATCGCCGGAATCAACTTGGGTGTGTACTGATAATCGGGATGCACCATGACCACGATATCCGCCCCCGCCTCCAGCGCCATCCGGTAGCAGGTCTTCTGGTTGGCGCCGTAACCCTGATTGCGCTTATGGACAAATACCTGCGTATTTTGCAGCCGCGAGGCAATGAGCGACGTTTCGTCATCGCTCGCGTCATCGACCAGGATCACCAGATCGACGATCCCCTGTTCCATCACCTCGTCGTAGGTCCGCTGAAGCGTCCTGGCCGCATTGTAGGCCGGCATCACGACGACGATTTTCTTATCCTTGAACATGACGGCTTGATATCCTTAATTCCTTTTTCGATCAAGGACTTTCCGATGAGAATCCCTTCGTTCAAGGGCCTGCGACACTGCGTCTTTCAATCCGGCATCTCCGGGATCGATTCGCAGGGCCGCCTGAAAAAAGGCAACCGCCCTCCCGTAATTGCCCGACCTCATCGCCAGGACGCCCCTTTGCCGTACGGCCTTCAAGTGATCCGGTTGCGCCTGCTGAGCCGCTTCGTAATGTTCATCCGCATCCGAATATTTCGCCTGCTTTTCCATCGCCAATCCGAGGAAATAATGGGCATCTGCATGTCGGGGATCGAGTTGCAGCGCTTTCCGGCATTCCTCCACGGCCTCTTCGATCCTCCCCTGCCGGACCAACACCGCCCCCAGATTGGCATGGGCATTTACGTATTTCGGATTGGACCGGATCGCCTTCCGGTAGTTCTCCTCCGACCCATTCCAGTCTCCCTCCTCGAAGAGCGCATGGGCAAGGTTGCTGTATACGACGGGATTGGGCCCGCTCACTTGAAGAGCATGCTCAAAGAGGAGGCGGCTGCTCTTCCAATGTTCGAGCTGCTGACGTGTCCCGAAAGAAGCCCCTGGAATCAAAACAATCGCGAGACAGATCATGCAATATTTCATTGCGGCGTTTTTTCGACCCAAATCCGCCGCGCTCCAGACCAGCATGATCAGCAGACCGATCATCGGAAAGTAGAGGTAGCGGTCCGCCATGGACTGCAGACCAACCTGCACCAGGCCGATCACCGGCACCAGCGTCCCCAGAAACCAGAGCCCGCCGACAGTCAGATAGGGATGCCTCCTGCTCCGCATCATTACGATCACGCTGATGGAAAAGATTACAATGAGCGATGCCGCTGTTTGTAAAGCATCGAACGTGCCCGGATGCGGATAGAAGACGGCCAGATCGCGCGGCCATACAAATTTCCCGAGGTAGGATGCATAGGCATTCAGGCTATTGCCAAGCCGCACCGGGACGGAAAAATGATCGAGAGATTTGAGGGATCCGCCCTTTTCGGCGGCCAGAATCGTCACGGCGATCGATGCGACGGAGAGGAGGATCAGCGGGATCTTTTCCATCAGCAGTTCGCAAAAAGAGACCTGTCGGATTTGGTTCGGCATCGTCTCTTCGAACTTATGAGGCAAATGGCCATCCGACAATTTTCTCAAATGGCGCCGCCCCGGCCAGAAGTCCAGAAGGAGCAACAGGAACGGGAGCGTCACCAGCATGGGTTTGGCCATCAATCCCAATCCAAACGTTACGAAAATCGGCAGATATTTTTTCCATTCCGGCTTTCGGATATAGAACGCATAACACAGGAGAGTCAAAAACCCGAAGAAAGTGCTTAGGAGATTTTTCCGCTCGGCGATCCAGGCCACCGATTCCACATTGACCGGATGAACGGCAAACAGGACGGCCACAAGAGCGCTTTGCCAAAGGGTGCCCGTGAGCAGGCGTAAAATCGCAAATAGCAGGATCGCGTTTCCGGCATGCAGAAGGACGTTCATCCCATGATGAGCGCCCGCATTGTCGCCAAACAACTGCCAGTCGATCATGTGCGACAGCCAGGTCAACGGATGCCAGTTGCTGCTGCCGAAATCTCGAAAGGCCCACGCCAGACCCTCCATGGTCACACCCCTCTGAACATGCGCATTTTGCGTCACGTACAGCGGATCGTCATAATTGATGAAACCGTAATCGAACACCGGCCAGTAGAATACCGCAACCAGAAGAGTCAAGGCGCATGAGATCATGATCTCAGGAAAAATACGGGATGGGAAATCAGTTTTGACCATCGATTCCTCCGGCCAAACTTTCATTTCAGGTGATGAGCTAAATTCATCTCCTTTGAATTGACGAAGCACCGAGAGAATCTACCATAATTTCAATCAAAGGAAAGGGGTAAGGAATGGATTCCTTACCCCTTTTTTGAACTTACACCAACTGCTGATACCGTTCTTCTATACGGATCTCTTGATTATGGTGCCAGCGTGCTCGTAACAACCCCCTTCTGGTCTATCACGTAGGTGCCGGTAACTCCCCAAGCCGTATCGCCTTTAGCTTCGACGGAATAAGTATCACAATTGGTAAAAGTCGGAGTAAGGGTAACACCCGTGGAAGGGTTGTAACCGGAAGCCTTCAAATTGTCTAATGTCATTGCCG
>JAQTRB010000201.1 GCA_028712015.1 Syntrophales bacterium | reverse complement strand
GGCTTGGTTTCCAATACCTGACCGATGTTCTGGATTATGCCAGGCCGATGGTGGCCGCGATCGGCGTCGGCATCGCCCGCCGGGCCCTCGATCTGACCCTGGCCTACACCCGGGAACGACGTCAGTTCGGGCAACGGATCTGCGACATGCCGGTTGCCAGGGAGTCTCTGGTGGCCATGTGGAAGAAAATCGAGACGGCAGAGATGGCCTTGATGAAGGCGTCCTTTCTGGTTCAGGAGGGAACGCCCGATCGGGGGGTCTTCGCCTCGCTGGCCAAAAACCTGGCAGCGGAAGCCGCAATTTTTTGTGCCACCGAAGGGCTTCACCTTCATGGCGGCTATGGATTCATCGGGGAATATGAAATTTCCAAACTGCTCCGGGACGCCCAGATCATCGACATCTACGAAGGCGCCCGGGAAATTCAGAACATGATTATCGGTCGGGAGTTGGTCTAAATGATCTATCTGCACGGTATCGGCCATTTTCATCCGGAAAACGTCATCACCAACCGGTTCCTGGAGGAGCTGGACATCGGGACCGACGAGACTTGGATCATGGAACGGGTGGGAATTCGCGAGCGGCGGACGGTTCTTCCCCTGGACTATATCCGGGAGACGAGAAACAGGGAGCCTTGGTTGGCCCATCAGGTCAGCCTCTACAGCAATGCCCAGACGGCGGCGGCGGCGGCGCGGATGGCCCTTGACCGGGCGGGTCTCAAACCTTCCGACATCGGCATGGTTGTAGCGGGGAGCAGCGTTCCCACCTATACGACACCTGCGGAGGCGTCTACGATTGCGGCGGAGCTGGGGATCGACGCTCTCTGCGTCGACGTGAATTCCGCCTGCTCGACCTTCGGGATTCAGCTCGATCTTCTTAACCGGATGATGCCGGACAAGCTTCCGCCTTTCGTGCTCACCGTTCAGCCGGAGGCGCTCACCCGGGCGATTGATTTCAGCGACCGCTCGGCGGCGGTCTTGTTCGGCGATGCCGGCACTGCCGCTGTCGTTTCGGCATCCGTGGCGGCGCGGGTGGCCGTCGTGGAGTCCAACAGTGGGACCAATGCCGCCGCCTGCGAAAAAGTGACGATTCCCTTCGCCGGCCATTTCCGTCAGGAGGGTCACGCCGTTCAGGGGTTCGCGATCCGGCGGATGACCGAATCCCTCCAGGAACTCAAAGCCGGGCTGGAGGATGTGGGGCGTTTCCGGTTCATCGGCCATCAGGCAAACCTGGGAGCGCTCCGAACCGTCTGCGAACGGGCGGGGATCCCGGACGACCGGCACTGGCACAACGTGAGCGACTTCGGGAATACGGGAAGCTCAGGGGCGCCTGCCGTCCTCTCCACGCACTGGGACTCGCTTCACCCCGGCGACCGTGTGGCGATTTGCCTGGTCGGGGCGGGATTGACGTGGGCCAATCTCCTTCTGACCGTGGAGGACCGGAAATGACCTACGACGAATTCAAGAGCTCATCCCGGTTTGCTACGGAGGAGCTGATCGCCTTTGCCTACGGGATTCTGGTGGATGATCCACCCGCGGGATTTACCGCCCGCCTGCCGGCGCCTCCCTTCCTGATGCTGGACCGGATCCTGGAGATCAGCGTGAACGGCCGCCAGGGAAGGATCATTGCCGAACAGGAGATCCGGATGGACGCCTGGTATTTCCAGTGCCACATGCCCGCTGATCCCGTCCAGCCCGGCTGTCTGGGGGTGGATGCGATCTGGCAGCTCCTCGGCTTCTACTGCGCCTGGCGGGGTGGGCTCGGTTCAGGCCGGGCGCTCGGCTGCGGAGAGGTGGCCTTCAACGGTCAGATACGTCCCTTCAACCGCCTTGTACGATACGAGGTCGATGTTCGGCGCTTCACCCATCTCAAGGAATCGGGGGCGAGCATCGTCATCGGCGAGGGGCGGCTCTTTGTGGATAATGAAGAGATCGCCGAGGTTCACGAGGCCCGGACGGGCCTCTTCAAGGGGATCGCCTATCCGGACTATCCCCGCCGTTCGGCCAACAGCGTCGGCGGGAGGCTGGATAAATAAATAGAAACAGCGCCCTATTTATTCATAAGGCCGCTGTCGGGTCGAGGCACTTCGCCGGTCCGCTGGATATTTCCGAAGTGAAAATCTCCAATGCGTCCCTTGCGAAGGCCATCGACCCTCGCGGAAAGCGTGAATATGAGGCTGAACAGAAGAAAAGCACTCGTTATTTAAGGCCGGTAAAGGAAAGTCTGTGAGTGAAAAAAAGGTGGCGGTCGTGACGGGCGGCGGAACGGGGATCGGGGCGGCGTGTGCGCGGGAGCTGGCAGCCAGGGGGTTCCGTTTGGGAATTCACTACCGATCGAGCGCCGAAGAGGCCGCAAGCCTGCTCAACGAAATCGGCGACGGATTTCTCCTTCAGGCGGATCTGACGGACATTGCGCAGACAGAGGCGATGCTGGAACGGCTCAAGGAGACGACAGACCGGCTTGACGTTCTGGTGAATAATGCCGGGATCTCCATTGATCTGGACATGCAGCGGATGCGGATCGAACAGTTCGACGCCCAGCGGGCGACGCTCCGGGGCGCCTGGTTCCTGACGAAGCGTGTCCTGCGCCTGTTCATGCTGCGCGCCGGGCAAGGAAGGATCATTAACATCTCGAGCGTCGTCGGCCATACGGGAAATGGCGGCCAGATCCCCTACACGATGGAAAAGGCGGCCCTGGACGCCCTGACGAAATCGCTTTGCCAGGAGCTGGCCGGACGAAACATCCTGGTCAATTCGGTCGCCCCCGGCTTCATTGCGACCGAGATGACGGCGCGTCTTCCCGAGGAGATCCGGACGGGGATCCTCGGTCGCGTTCCGTTGGGACGCATGGGACGTCCCGAAGAGGTGGCGGAAGTGGTCGGGTTTCTGGCCGCGAGCGGCTCTTACCTGACCGGTACGGTGATCCATGTCAACGGGGGGCTTTATGGAGGCTGATCGATCGACGCGTGAGCGGGTCCTGGAGCAGGTTCCCCAGCGATATCCCTTCCGGTTCATCGACGAGATCATGGAACTGGATGAGGAACACATCGTGGGCGCCTATCGATTCCGTGATGACGAGTATTTCTACCGGGGTCATTTCCCGGGACTGCCCATTACCCCGGGGGTTATTCTCGTCGAGACGATGGCCCAGACGGGCGTGGCCGCTTTCGGCCTCTACCTTTCGATGCTCGGCGAGAAGGCAGGAGAGACGTTGGGGGACATCGTCACCCTCTTCACTCTGGCGGACAACGTGGAGTTCGTGGGCGTCGTCAGGCCCGGTGAGCGGGTCGTGATCAGCGGGAAGAAAGTTTATTTTCGCGGAAACCAGCTCAAGGTCGCCGTTTCCATGGCGCGACTCGACGGCCAGGCGGTCTGTTCCGGCACACTGGCCGGAAAAGGGGTTTCGCGAAGGCAGTTTGCGGAACAATGAGGGGAATATCCCCCAACCACGGGGGGCGACATTGCGGAGGAAAAGAAGGCATGAGGCGGAGGGTGGTCATCACGGGAATGGGAGTGGTTGCGCCGAACGGCCACGGCTTGACGAAGTTCGAAAAGGCATTGCGGGAGGGGATTTCGGGGATCCGGCATATCCCGGAACTCGAGGAGCTGAAATTCGGCTGCCAGATCGGAGGGATTCCCCAGAATTTCGAGGCGGTCCGGACGAGCTATTTCGATCGCGAGAAGTTGCTGTCGCTCAACGACAACATCGGCTTTGCTTCCGTGGCGGCCGTGGATGCCTGGAGGGATGCGGGCCTGACCGTTCCCGAGGCCGAGGACGACCGGGTCGACTGGGAGACGGGCGTTATCGCCGGGTCCGGAATCGGCGGGATGGATACGATCGCCCGGCAGGTCGTTCCCATGGTCAACGAGGGGAATGTCCGGCGGATGGGAAGCCGGATCGTCGAACAGGTGATGAACAGCGGGACCAGCGCCCGGATCGCCGGGCTGTTGGGGCTTGGGAATC
>JAQTRB010000200.1 GCA_028712015.1 Syntrophales bacterium | reverse complement strand
CAATTTCGGCTTCTCCAGAACAACGGTGGAATCCACATTGCTGATCCGAAAACCCTTTGCGTCGGCAAGCGTCCTCACCCTCTCCAGCAGGACCAGGCCGGCGATGTCCCGGTAGGCGGGGTCCGTATCCGGAAACTGCCTTCCGATGTCGCCCAGACCCGCGGCTCCCAGGATCGCGTCGCAGACGGCATGGATCAGCACGTCGGCGTCCGAATGGCCCATAAGCCCCTTTTCGTGCGGAACCTCTTTTCCGCCCAGCACCAGTCTTCTCCCTGTCGCGAGACGATGGCTGTCATAGCCGAATCCGATTTTCATTCCGTTCTCCCGCAAACGATCTTCTCTCCCCGTTCCAGATCCTCCGGTGTCGTCACCTTGATATTGTCCGCATCACCGGGAATCATCCGGACGGGAATCCCCATTCTTTCGACCAGCGAAGCGTCATCCGTGCCGTAAAATTCGTCGGCCGCGGCCCTCTCGTAAGCGGCAAGGATCAATTCTCTGCGGAAGGCCTGTGGGGTTTGCGTCAGCCAGAGGTCTTCCCGCGGAACGGTCCTCGCCACACACCCCTTCCGATCGACCTCCTTCACCGTGTCCCGGACCGGAAGACCGGCAGTCGCGGCGCCGAAGATACTCGTCTCAGCGACGACCCGTTCGATCAGATCCTCGGTCACGAACGGGCGGACGCCGTCATGGACGAGAACGATGTCATGTTCTTCACGCACATGCGCCAGCGCATTCCGCACCGAATCCTGACGTTCCGGTCCGCCGGCGAGAACCAGGCTGATCTTCGACAGAGCGAACCGTTCGACGATGTTCCGTTGCACGTCCGCCCGTTCTCCCTCGGGAACCGCAAGGAGAATTTCATCGATCAGCGGAGAGTGTTGAAATACCTTGAGGGTGTGAACGAGGATGGGGATTCCGGCCAGCGACAGGAACTGTTTGGGAAGTCGGCTTCCCATCCGTTTTCCCGTTCCCCCCGCCGGAACAATTGCAACCGTTTTCATGGCGCCGCCCTGGAGACAGAGGGGTCCGGCGATTGCGCATCGCCGGACCCGGATGCCGTTACGGCTTTGAGTTCATCCCGGAGGACTTCTTATCCGAAAGGACCGATTTCAGTTCCGAAAAGATCATCCGTCCGGCGGTGGTCTGCAACACGCTCGTGACCATCGCTTCCACCGTCATTCCCTGGTATTTCTGGGCATTGTCCACGATGATCATCGTGCCGTCATCCAGATAGGCCACCCCCTGCCCCGGTTCCTTCCCGTCCTTGATGATCTTGACGGTCATCTGTTCTCCCGGCAGAACGACCGGTTTCAGCGCGTTGGCCAGCTCATTGACGTTGAGGATCTTGATCCCCTGCAACTCCGCCACCTTGTTGAGGTTGAAATCATTCGTGATGATCTTTCCGTTGGTTTTCTTGGCCAGGGCGACCAGCTTGGCATCCACTCCCTTGATCTTGGGAAAATCATGGTCGACCACGTCGATATAAATGCCGCTGCCCCGCTGCATCCGGTTCAGGATATCCAGCCCTCGCCGGCCGCGGGCCCTCTTCATCGAATCCGATGAATCGGCGATGTACTGAAGCTCGTCGAGGACGAATCGGGGAACCATCAGGTTGCCCTCCATGAAACCGGTATCGCAGATGTCCGCGATCCGGCCGTCGATGATGACGCTGGTATCCAGAATGCGATAATCGCTGATCTCCTTGGCCGGTCCCCACCCAAACAGACTGACCTCCTCCACTTTTTTTGATCCGAGGACCAGCCCCAGATAGCCCATGATGCCGGTAATCAGCGAGTAGATCCAGGGAACAACCTGCCTTTTTTCCATGATGTTGCTGACAAAACTTAAGCCGTATACAAATAAGAAGGCAATCAGCAGGCCGATGATCATCCCGACGACGCCGCCCAGAATCACCCGCAGGGCGACCTTGCGGATGGCCTGTTCGATCTTGATGACGAATATGGCGATCAATAAACCTAAAAATAGTCCGACCGTCCATTGCCACCATTGGCTATAGCTGTGGTAGGCAATCGAATAACCGCTCAACGAACAGGCCAGAATCAAGATAATCTTCACAATCACATCCCTTCACCTCCTTTCCGATCGATTTCATAATGCCTCCGCTTATCTGCAAGCACTCCGACCAGATCGTGGAACGAGGGCATTCCCAATGATGATGTTGAGATCCCGTCGGATCCCGGTGCGATTCTCTGTTGCAGGCGGCTGAACTTCCGGAAAAAATGACGGAAGGTTGTCATTGTATGGTGAAGATGACCTTCAGATCTTCTTCAATCTTGGTCTCTTCGGCATTGCTCGCCACCGAAATCTCCTTGATCAGAAGGTTCTTCGCCGTATCCATCATTTTCCTCTCCCCGAAGGAGAGATTTTTGTCGCTTTTCAGAATGAACAGGTCGCGCAGGACGCGGGCAATTTCGAACACCGACCCCGTTTTGATTTTCTCCAGATATTCCCGGTACCGCTTGTTCCATGTCTGTTTGTCTATTGTAACGTCCTTCTTGCGAAGGATTGCATAAACCTTGGGGATTTCCGTTTCCATGATCACTTCACGCAATCCAACCGATTTTGCGCTATTCATGGGAATCATGATCTTCATCCCGTTGCCCATGATCTTCATGATATAGAACAGTTGTTTTTTCCCCCCGACCTCCCGGTTTTCGATGGCCTCGATCACCCCGACCCCCTGTGCCGGATATACCGCCAAATCTCCCACCTTGAACATGATCACACCTGAAATATTTATTTAGAACGTAGTAACATATCAAATTCCGTGGGAATAGTCAACAGCATTCCAGAGTATTCTTGTATCTCACTCGCGTTCATCCACCCCCGTATCCGGAAAGATAACCGTCATTCTCGTCGTCAGGGAAGGAAGAAAAGCGGGTTGCGCGCCTTGTTTCGGTGACGAACCTCGAAATGAAGATAGGCTTCCGACCGCTCATCGGCCTTGCCGACAAAGGCAATCCGGTCCCCTTTCCTGACCCGGCTTTCCCCGCGGACGATTCTGAGTCCAAGGTGTGTATAGACGGTCGCGTATTGTTCTTCATGCTGGATGATGATCGTCTCGCCGTAATCCTTGAGAGGGGCGGAGAAGATCACGAGCCCGTCCGCCGCCGCCTGTACCGCCGTTCCCGCATCCACTGCAATTTGAATACCGTTATAATACATACGGTTGGCTTGGATTCCAAAGCGGGAGACGACCTTCCCCTTGACCGGCCAGATGAAGCGCTTTTTGTCGAACCGGATCTGCTCTTCACCGATCTCGGGTGGCCTGGGCTTGGGCTGCGGATCGGCGATTTTCTTCTTTTCCGGTTTTTCGGACGCTCGATCGGGAATCGAATCACCCTTGCCTTTGGGGGATCGTTCCACGCGATCTTTCGCCGACGCATCGGCCGGAGTCGGCTCCTTTCGCGTCTCCGCAAAAGTCGGTTGTTTTTTTTCCGGAATTTCCGTTTTCAAAACCACGCTGGGCGCCTTTTCGGGCTCCCGTTTCTCGCCGGGTGTGGTCGGGGGCATGACCGGTCGGGCCGCCGTCATGACATCATCCACGATTTGATTCACCTCGGGGACGAAAATTACGCTGTCCGTCTCGATCCGATTGGGATCGCCGACGTTGTTGATCTCCGCAAGCTCCTGCAGATCGACTTGATAGGCCCGGGCAATGCTGGAAAGGGTCTCTCCTTTCTTAACGAGATGATAGATTCCCCGTGGATGGTCTCCGCGAACAGGATAGCCCGAACAGGAGAGTATCAACAGAGCGGCCAGAACCAATCCGATGAACTCCCGATAAGGCGTGCGGCATGAGTGAAAGGGGGAGAGGAGCATTGTGCGAATCAGTTTCCCCATCCGTGCTCCCCGATCAGATCCACAAAACGGCACCCGCCGAGATCTTCCCGTTTCACGTCTTCCGGATCTTCCGAAAGACGGGTCAGCTTCAGAAGGGCCTGAGAGTGACGGCT
>JAQTRB010000199.1 GCA_028712015.1 Syntrophales bacterium | reverse complement strand
GCCTCGAACGAACTGGCCGTTCTCAACGCGGGCCGCTTCATCCAGGAAAGCGGCGTCGACGGGGTGAAACTGGAAGGCGGGGAGGAGATGGCCGATCGGGTACGGGCCATCTGCCGTTCGGGTATCCCCGTCATGGGTCATCTCGGCCTGACGCCCCAGTCCGTATCGGCCCTGGGAGGGTTTAAGGCGCAGGGAAGGGATACGGCCGGCGCGCTCAAGTTGATCAACGATGCCAAGCTCGTCGAAGAGGCGGGCGCCTTCAGCATCCTTCTGGAGGCGATTCCGCCGGAGATCGGTAAGATCATCACCCAACGCGCCGGGATCCCCATCATCGGCATCGGGGCGGGGCCTTATACGGACGGTCAGGTCCTGGTCGTTCATGACGCACTGGGTTTCTTCAAGGGGCACAAGGCAAAATTCGTCAAACAGTACTGCGATTTGAACGACGTCATCCGCAAGGCCCTGCAGGAATACCGGCAGGATGTGGAAACCGGGGGCTATCCGGCGGCGGAACACTGTTACGGCATTGACCCGGCGGTGCTTGCGGAGATCAACGGCAAACTCAAGTAGGCGTCTTCAAAATCGACGGACCGGATGTTTATGGGCGTACGAAAAATTCGTCTGAGATACGGCCAGGGGGAGGTGGCATTTGCCCTCCCCGACGAGCAGATCTTCTTCGAGGTGGTCGGGAGGGAGTACCCGGCCATTCACGATGTCTCGGGGGCGATCCGCTCCGCGTTGGAAAGGCCGATCGATTCGCCGCCGCTCAAAGAGCTTCTTCGCCCCACGGACAAGGTGGCCATCACCGTCAGCGACATCACCCGGAGCTGGCAACGGATGGATCTCGTCATGCCCCACCTCCTGGAGACTACCGCCCGCGCCGGCATTCCCGACGAAAATGTCAGCATCCTGGTCGTTGTGGGAAGCCACCGTCTCAACACCGAGGAGGAAATAGAACTGCTCTGCGGTAAGGAAGTCTGCCGCCGGTTGAACGTCGTGAACCACGACGCGCGGGACCTCGAGAACATGATTTACCTCGGCAAAACGAGCCGGGGAACGGAAGTGTCGATCAACCGGGTCGTTGCCGAGGCCGACCGGATCATCCTGACCGGCGGGATCATTTACCATTACATGGTGGGGTACGGCGGAGGACGCAAAAGCGTCATCCCCGGTTTCAGTTCGATCCGGACCATCCAGCAGAACCACCTCTGGGCGATGGGACGGGAACTGGGTTCCGGATCGAACCGCAACGCCCGATCGGGCAAGACCCGCGGCAATGAATGCCACGAAGACATGATGGAGATCGCGGGATTTGTGCAGCCCGATTTTATCGTCAACGTGGTTCCCAACGCCGACGGGGACTATGCGGGGATCTTCGCCGGCAACTGGGTCTCCGCCTGGCAGGAGGGGACGAAGCTGGTGGACGAGATCTACGGCGTCGAGATCCCCGGCACGGCCGATATCGTCATTGCCTCGGCGGGAGGGTTTCCCAAGGACATCAATCTCTACCAGACCGGCAAGACGATGGACAACGCCTCCTACGCGGTCAAAAAGGGCGGTGTCGTAATCGTCGTCAGCGAATGTCCGGATATTCTGGAACCTCCGGAATTTCCCCAATGGTTCCAGCATTCTTCGAACCTGGAGATGGAAAGGGCGCTGCGGGCGGATTTCACGATTCCGGGATGGGTGGCCTGGAAGGAGGTCGAGTGCGGCGAGATCGCCACGTTCATCATGGTCACCCGACCCGAGAACGCCGATCTGGTGGGAAAAGCCGGCATCATGCCGGTCGCAACGATGGAAGAGGCCCTCGCTGAGGCCTACAAAAGATGCGGGACGAAGACGCCGCGGATCACCCTGATGCCGCAGGGGGCAAACACCTTGCCGATTTTAAGGGCGAAACCGTGAAAATCAGCGTCCCTTGGTGGTCAGGGACAGGTTTTTTTACATCACTCAATCAAAAAGGAGGAAGGGCAATGAAAAAAGGTTTCATGTTGGTTTTCGCGGTGTTGATGGCGCTGGCCTTTATAGGAGTCGAGACGGGGACGGCGGCGGAATACAAGGTCGTCTGGAAGCTGGCCTCCACCCAGAGCATGGATCACCCCTACATGGTCGGGGCGCAGAAGTTCGCCGACCTGATGAAGGAGAGGACCAACGGCCGCATCCAGACCAAACTCTATCCCAGCAACCAGTTGGGCAAGGGCGAGCGGGAGATGACCGAAGGGATCCAGCAGGGGGCGATCGACCTGCTGGTCACATCCACCGGCCCGCTGGGCGGGTTCAGCCCCTCCATCAACATCCTGGATTTCCCCTTCCTTTTCAGAGATTTCAAGCATGTGGACCTGGTCATGGACGGGCCGATCGGCCAAAAACTGCTCGATGACTTCAGCAAGGCCAACATCAAGGCCCTGGCCTTCTGGGAGAACGGGTTCCGCAACCTGACCAACGGCAAGGGGCCGGTCAAGAAGGTCGAGGACGGCAAGGGGCTCAAGATCCGGACCATGGAGAACAAGGTTCACCTGGCCGCCTGGAAGGCCGCGGGGCTGAATCCCACCCCCATGGCCTGGGGCGAGGTGTTCACGGCGCTGCAGCAGAAGGTCATCGACGGCCAGGAAAACCCGATCGCCGTCTATTACAGTGCCAAGCTCTGGGATGCCGGTCAGAAGTTCTTCTCCTTAAGCCAGCATGTCTACTCCCCCTCGCCGTTCCTGATGAGCCCGAAGGCCTTCAACGCGCTGCCCAAGGAAGACCAGCAGATCGTCGTGAAGACCGCCCTCGAGGTGGCCAAGTTCCAGCGCAAGGTCAACCGCGACGGTGAAGAGGGCAAGCTCCTGGATATGGCCAAGAAGGGTGTGACCGTGACGCGCGACGTGGACAAGGAAAGCTTCAAGAAGGCCATGGCGCCGGTATACGATCAGTTCAAGGATCAGTTCAGCAGGGCCGAGATCGAGACCATCATGAATGCGAAGTAATTCCGAGGGAGCCCCGGCGCAAACCGTCCGGTCATCCTGTGATTTCCCTGTCCCCGCGGCGCACGAAGGGCTGCGCCACGGGGACGGGTCGTTGCACCTATTTCTGATTGATACCCATCACGGAGCGGCGCAATGCGTTTACTGCAGCGGTTCAACAAAATCCTGGTGACGGTCGGCAGTTTGGGGACGATCCTGTTTATGGTCGTGATCGCCACCGTCGTGCCCTATGAAGTCATCGGGCGCTATGTCTTTCAGAGGATGAGCATGTGGTCCGGCGAGGTTTCCACCTACTCCCTGGTCTGGGCCTCGATGCTGGGCGGCGCGGTGGGGCTGAAGAAGGGTTACATGATCAGCATGGACGCGGTTCTGGAATCGGTTCCCCGGAATGTTGCAAAAGCAATGAAATTATTAAGCTATCTCTGCGCACTCTTCTTTTTCGGGGCCATGTTCGGTTACGGCCTCTTTCAGACCCTGTACAACGCAAAGCAGACCTCGCCGGCGATCGGTTTGGTGATGAGCTATCCCTACGCGGCGCTTCCGACCGGCTTCTTCATCATGTTCTTTCTGACGATGGAGGAACTGCTGATCTTTTTGGGCCTCGGTCCGAAAGGGGCAGCGCAATGATCGTTTTCATTCTCACGTTTGTTGCGCTCCTGTGCATCTCCGCGCCGATCATCGTGGCGCTGGGCGGCTGCTCCCTGGTCTACGCATTGCTCAGCGGCGGCATGCCGATCACCACGCTGGTCCAGACGGTCTTCGGCGGCCTGGCGACCTTTCCGCTGCTGGCCATTCCACTCTTCATGCTGGCGGGGAATCTCATGAACACGGGAGGGATCACGCAGGACCTCGTCCGCTTTGCCCGCCTGCTTCTGGGGCATATCCGCGGGGGACTGGGCCATGCGACGATCCTGGCCTGCGCCATCTTTGCGGCGATCTCCGGCGCGGCGGTGGCCACGGCGGTGGCGATCGGCGTGGTGATGATTCCGGCCATGACCAAAGCCGGATACGACGAGGA
>JAQTRB010000198.1 GCA_028712015.1 Syntrophales bacterium | reverse complement strand
CGACCAATCCCAGGTACAGTTCCTTCCGAACGGCGGAGGCCTCCTCCACCAGGATCCGGCGCACCTTTTTCCCCTTGGGGCCGGTCTGGTGGGTCACCAGTTGCATCCCGAGGATCGCCCGGGCGGCATGCAACGCCTCTTCCGGCGAGGCGGCCGTCCTGACGCCTCCCCCTTTTCCCCGGCCTCCCGCGTGAATCTGCGCCTTGATGACGGTTCTTCCCGTCAGTTCTTCCGCCGCGGCGCGCGCCTCTTCCGGGGTTGATGCCGCTTTGCCTCGTGGAACGGGAACCCCGTAGCATCTCAGCAGTTCCTTTGCCTGAAACTCATGGATCTTCATCTTTGACCTCCGGGGTTTCCGTCGTATCGGATGGTTCCGTAAGGACAGGGGAGAATGCTGCATTATGGAAACGGATTCGAAGACCGAGGGGACGGATTTCAAATCCGTCCCCTCGCGGGTCGCAAGACGATATCAATTCCCCAGTCCTTCGCCCAGTTTCAGCCCGAGATCGAGGGCCTGACGGTTCATGTCGAGAAAACTTGCGGGGATCTGCGTTTCCAGGACCTTCATGATCGATTCGGGACGGACCAGTTTCGTCAATCCGAGGATGGCGCCGAGCATGCAGATGTTGAAGACGATCGGACGGCCGATCTTTTCCATCACGGTTTCGTACATCGGCAATTCCACCTGCCGCGCATCCACCTTCTTGCCCAGTTTGACGTAATGGGTGTCGGTCAGCAGCAACCCGCCCGGGCGCAGAATGGAAAAATAATTCGCATAGGCCTGCTGAGTCAGACAAATCAGCACGTTCGGCTGAAGCACCTTCGGGAAGTGGATCTGGGATTCGGCGATGATGACATCGGAACGGGTCGCGCCGCCCCGCGCCTCCGGGCCGTAGGATTGGGACTGGACGGCGATGAGGTTCTCATACAG
The DNA here is from genome assembly GCA_028712015.1 of Syntrophales bacterium. Classification (GTDB taxonomy): domain Bacteria; phylum Desulfobacterota; class Syntrophia; order Syntrophales; family UBA5619; genus UBA5619. The sequence continues at coordinate 3,088 of JAQTRB010000198.1, read as the reverse complement.
CACGGCCGCCTCGGCCAGGAAGATCGCCGCCGTGATCACCCCCTGCCCGCCCGAACCGGAAAAGACCATTCTGCATCGTTCCATGGTCACATGCCTTTCATTGCCCGCTCGATGATCTTCTGATACTCGGCACAGTACTCCGGCATCTCCTTCTTGACGAAAATCCCCCGCTCGATCAAGGAGGGATTCTCCTGCTTCGCCTTCGACCCGATCGGCGTGGTCCCGGTCTTCAGGTTATCCATCATTTTCACCACGCTCCCCTCCTTGTTTTTCCGTCCGAAATATGTCGGGCAGGGCGTCATCACCTCCACCACCGAAAAACCCTTGTGACGGATCGCCTCCTCCAGGATGTCGGGAAGCTGCTGGACGTGGTACGCCGTGGCGCGCGCCACAAACGTGGCCCCCGCCGCCGTGGCGAGCGTGACCACGTCGAATTCCTGGTCGATGTTCGAATACGGGGCGGTCGTTGCCATGGTGCCGTGCCCCGACAGCGGTGAAAACTGCCCGCCCGTCATTCCGTAAACGCGGTTGTTCATCACGATCGCCGTCATGTCGATGTTCCGTCGACAGGCGTGGATGAAGTGATTCCCGCCGATGGACAGCGCGTCCCCGTCTCCCATCGGCACCAGCAGCGTCAGATCCGGACGGCTCATCTTCACGCCGATGGCGAAGGCGAGCGCCCGTCCGTGTATCGTGTGCAGTGTATGAAAATCGAGGTACCCCGCGATCCGCGACGAACAGCCGATTCCCGACACCATCACGATGTCGTTCTTCTTCAGGCCGAGATGATCCACCGCTCGCACCAGACCGTTGAGCACGATGCCGTGCCCGCAACCCGGGCACCAGATGTGCGGGAAAAACCTCTCTCGGATATAATCCCTTACGGCCATGTCAGACTCCTTTGCCCTGGATCAGCCGAAGAATGTTGCGGATATCGATCGGCGTAATCAGCGTTCCGTCCACCCGGTTGGCCAGAAACACCCGCTCCGGCCGCTCCACCGACGCCTTGACCGATTGCAGGACCTGACCCATGTTCATCTCCACGACCACCACGTACTCGGCATTCCGCGCCTTCTCCCTCACCAGGGCGGAGGGGAAGGGCCACAGGGTCTGGAGCTCCAGCAGGCCCACCTTCTCGCCGTGCTGGCGGCGGTCCGTCACCATGTGGAGCGACGAGCGCGCCGACGATCCGTAGGAGACCAGCAGGACCTCCGCGTCTTCGACGAAATACTCGCGATAGCGGGTCATTTTATCGACATGGTTTTCGATCTTGTCCATCAGGTGCCGCATCAATTCGTGAACCACCCGCGGATTCTCCGACGGAAATCCCCACATGTCGTGGAACAGGCCCGTCACATTGTACCGGTGCACCCCCCCGAAATCGGACATCGGCAGGCGGCCGTCTTCCCTCTGCAGATACGGGTGGTAATCCACCCCTTCCCGGACCGAAGTCTTGAGCCTTTCCACCAGATGAATTTCTCCCGGCTCCGGAACTTCCAGCCGCTCGCGCATGTGTCCGATGACCTCGTCGAACAGCAAGATCACGGGCGTTCGGTAGGTCTCCGAAAAATTGAACGCGTCCACCGTGATCGAAAATACGTCCTGATGGTTCGACGCCGTCAGCGCGACAATCGCGTGATCTCCGTGAATCCCCCACCGGGCCTGGTTGATGTCCCCCTGGCTCACCTTGGTCGGCAGACCCGTCGAGGGGCCTCCCCGCTGCACGTCGACGATCACGCAGGGGATCTCCGCCATGATCGCGTACCCCAGACCTTCCTGCATCAGCGAGAACCCCGGCCCGCTCGTTGCCGTCATCACCTTGCTTCCCGTCAACGACGCCCCGATGATCGCGCAGATCGAGGCGATCTCGTCCTCCATCTGCAGGAACCGCCCGCCCCTCTGGGGCAGGCGGGACGACATCAGCTCCGCGATCTCCGTCGAAGGCGTGATCGGATAACCGGCAAAAAAATCCAGACCGGCATACAGCGCCGCCTCTACGCAGGTCTCATTTCCCTGAACAAACCTCAATTCGCCGCCCATATCAATCCTGCTCCGTCTGCACCTCGATCGCCAAATCCGGGCACCGCAACTCGCAGAGCTTGCAGCAAATGCAATCCTGCGGCCTCGCCGCCACCACCTTTTCGAATTCGTCCAATTCGAGGACCTTTTTAGGGCAAAAATGCACGCAAATCCCGCATCCCTTGCACCACTCCCGGTTGATCACATGCGTCTTGAGCTTCAGCTTTGCCATATCCCTTCCTGCCCGGTCAAAGTCCTAAGAGGGTTCACCGTTCCCGGCGGCGAAACCTTTTTGCTCGGAAATCCTCGTCTCATCATAAAAAACCCCTTCCTGGATGTCAACAGGAGTTTTGGCATAGGTGTTTTGACAATTTTGCGGTTCCGCCGGACGTTAGATCAGCAGGCCGATGATCGCGCCGACCATGCACGTCGCCATCGTTCCGCAGAGGATCGATTTGCCGCCCAAGGCGACGATTTCGTTCCGCCTCTTGGGCGCCATGGCGGCCATGCCACCGATGATGATGCCGAGGCTGCCCAGGTTGGCAAAGCCGCAGAGCGCATAGACCATGATGATCCGGCTTCTCATGCCGATGGTTTCCGCCGGAAGTTTGGAGAGGTCCAGATAGGCGATCACCTCGTTGAGGATGGTTTTTTCCCCGAGCAGAAATCCCGCCGTTGCACTCTCCGACCAGGGAATGCCGATCATCCAGGCTACGGGGGCCATGATATAGCCCAGCAGACGCTCCAACGTGAAGGGCTTGCCCTGGATGTCGGGCAACAGACCGAGGATTTCATTGGTCAGCGAGACCAGCGCGACCAGAACGATCAGCATGGCCAGGACATTCAGATAAAGCGATAGCCCGTCGTAGGTTCCCCGTGTGATCGCGTCCATGGAACTCGATGCCTGCTCCGGGGGAAGGTATTTTCCCAGCGTGATTTCCCCGGTTTCGGGAATCATCAGTTGGGAAATCATGATGGCCGCCGGCGTGCTGATGATCGAGGCGATGAGGATGTGTCCCATGATGCCCGGAATCTGTGGCCCGAGGATGATGACATAGAGAACCATCAC
>JAQTRB010000197.1 GCA_028712015.1 Syntrophales bacterium | reverse complement strand
TTGGATTCGGCAATGATCTTTTCGGCGATGTAGGCGGGAACCTCCTCGTAATGGGAATGTTCATAGGTAAAGGTTCCGCGGCCGCTCGTCATCGAACGGAGGTCGGGCGCGTATTTGAGGATCTCCGCCAGCGGCACCTGACCCTTGATGACCTGGTGATGACCCACCGAATCCATTCCGAGCACCTTGCCCCGGCGGCTGTTCAGATCGCCGATGACGTCTCCCATGTATTCGTCGGGAATTTCGATCATGATATTCACGATCGGTTCAAGCAGGGTCGGCTGGCATTCAAGAACACCCTTCTTGAAGCCGAGGGAACCGGCGATCTTGAAGGCCATTTCCGACGAATCGACGGTATGGTACGATCCGTCCGTCAGCGAAACGCGGAGATCGACGACGGGATATCCCGCAACGACGCCCTCCGCCATGGCCTCGACGATTCCCTTCTCGACGGCAGGCCGGTACTGCTGGGGGATGACACCGCCCACGATCCTGTCGACAAACTCGAACCCGCCGCCGCGCGGGAGGGGTTCGATCTCCAGCCAGGTGTCCCCGAACTGTCCGCGCCCGCCGGACTGTTTCTTGTATCGTCCCTGGATGGTCGTCTTCCCCTTGATCGTTTCCTTGTAGGGGACCTTCGGGGTCTTGAGATTGACCTCAAGGCCGAACTTGCGTTTCATCTTTTCGACGGTCACTTCGATGTGGATCTGCCCGAGTCCCGAAAGGATCATTTCCCGGGTCTGATCGTCGCGGTGGAAGGCAATGGTGGGATCTTCGTCGATCAGGCGGTGAATCGAGCTGACCAGCTTGTCTTCATCGCCGCGCGTCTTGGCCTCCACGGCGAAGGAGATGATCGCCGGCGGCGCTTCGCACTTGGGGTAGATGATGGGCGCTTTGTCGGAACTCAGGGTATCCCCCGTGACCGTTTCCTTGAGCTTGGCAATGGCCGCGATATCGCCGGGGATCAGCATTTCGACCGGTTTCTGTACCTTTCCCTCCAGGAAAAAGAGGGTCCCGATCCGCTCGTTGACCTTGCGGGAAGCGTTGTATAAGCCCTGGTCGGCGGTCAGCGTACCGGAATAAACACGGAAGAGGGTCAGACGCCCCGCAAAAGGGTCCGCTATGGTTTTGAAGACCAGGGCGGAGAAGGGCGCTGATTCCTCCGGCAACCGGGTTTCCACACCGTCGACTCCGGGCTTTGTCCCGGAAACGGCTCCGATGTCGGCGGGGGATGGAAAGTAACGGACGATCGTCTCCAGCAGCGGGTGAATGCCGATGTTCTTCACGGCTGAACCACAGAGAACCGGAAGGAGAGTGGCGGACAGGATGCCCTTGCGAAGACCGGCCTGCATGTCCTCGGGACTCAATTCGCCGCTCTCGAGGTATTTGTTCATCAGTTCATCATCGGTTTCGGCGATGTCCTCGATCAGGATGTCACGGTATTTCTTTACGATTTCGGACATATTGGCCGGAATATCGATGATTCTTTCCGTTTTCTTCTGATCATCGAACGCGTAGGCCTTCATGGAGGTCAGATCAACAACGCCGTTGAAAGCGCTTTCGGTTCCGATCGGCAGGGAAAAAAGCGTGACCTTCTTGCCAAGGCGATTCCGGATACTGTCGACCGCCTTTTCGAAATCCGCACGTTCCCGATCCATCCGGCTGACGAACAAAAGCCGGGGAAGGTGAAATTCATCGGCGTACTCCCAAACCTTCTCCGTCTGGAATTCGACGCCGGCAACGGCATCGACGAGAATCACCGTTCCGTCCACGATTCGCAGGCAGCTTTTCGTATCAAATGTAAAATTGGAATCACCCGGGGTGTCGATGAAATTGATGTGATGTTTGTCCCAATCGATATTGCTTGTAGAGGCGCCGATGGAGATGTGCCTCTTCTGTTCTTCCGGTTCATAGTCCATGGAGGAGGTTCCGTCGTCCACTCGGCCCGGACGATCCGTCTTGCCGGAGAGATAGAGAAGGGATTCGCAGAGGGAGGTTTTCCCCGTTCCCCCATGGCCGATGATGGCCAGATTTCTTATCGATTTTGTTTCATATTTTGACATGGAAGCTCCTTTCCGGTGACCAGGACCCTGATTCTATGTGCCTGAGCTCTTTAGCTTACCCGTCCGTTCATTGTCAAGACAAATCTGGCGCGAAATCGAGGGATGAAATCGGCGCAAAAATCGATGCTTGACTTTTAAAAAGATTGTGCTATTTTCTGGCCGCTTTTTGCATGATGATCCGCCAACCGATTGGAAATAGGAGTATTGATGCCGAGGAATATCTATACACTCCTGATTCTTCCAAAGAAAGACAAGGCAGCAAAAAAAATCAGCATGTCCGGAACGCTGGTTTGGGGCGTTTCCATATCCATAATGGTTCTTGTCCTATTTATGTCCTATTTGTCCTATGATTATATTCACATCCGCAGGGAACAGGCCGAACTGAATCGTCTGAAACAACAGACGGCGGAGCAGAGGCGTCAGATCGACGGGCTGGTGTCCAAGGTCGATCGGTTTGCCGTAAAAATGGACGAGTTGAGGCAAGTCGATCAGAAAATCAGAATCATGGCCAAGCTTGTCGTCGGCAAGAACAAGGATCAGCTGCTTGGAATCGGCGGGCCGGTAAGCGAGGAGAATCGTCTGCGCTCCAAGGTCGTCGCCGATGATCAAGCGATGATTTCCGAGATCGGCCGCCGGGTGGAGCATCTGATGGACGACGCCGCCCTTCGGGAGCGGAGTTTTACAGACCTGTTGGTTTTCCTTCAGCGGAAGAAATCGCTTCTTGCCGCTACCCCTTCCGTGTGGCCGGTTTTGGGGTGGGTAACGTCCGAATTCGGCAAGCGGTTGTCCCCCTTCGGCAGCGAACCCGAATTTCATAAAGGGATCGATATTGCGACGCGCGCCGGAACACCCGTTCATGCGCCCGCGGACGGTATCGTTGCGGAGGTTGCCTATCGGCATGATCTGGGACAGATGGTCCGGATCGATCACGGCCACGGCATATCGACGCTCTTCGGTCACCTCTCGAGAGCGATTGTCCGGAACGGGACGACGGTTCGCAAGGGGGACAGGATCGGCCTCGTGGGAAATACGGGCCGAAGTACCGGATCCCATCTTCATTATACCGTCAACATGAACGGGGTTGCGGTCAATCCAAGGAAATATCTGAATTAATCTGCTGAGCGGGAAACAAAACATCCGTCCGCTGAGGAGTGTCTCCACCGGTCATGGCGCCGGTTTTTTTTTGAGGAACATTATGTTCGACTTGATTTTACGAAAGGTGTTTGGAAGCAAGAATGACAGGGAGATGAAGCGCCTATCCTTGATTCTGCATGAAATCAATCGGCTGGAACCGGCCATGGCGGGGATGTCGGATGAGGAACTCAGGAACAAAACCCCCGATTTCCGTAATCGGCTTCAAGGCGGAGCCGAACTGGATGATATCCTGGTCGAGGCTTTTGCCGTCGTTCGGGAAGCCGCCCGGCGAACGGTCCGGATGCGGCCCTTTGACGTCCAGATCCTGGGCGGGCTGGTCCTGCATGAGGGGAAAATCGCCGAAATGAAGACGGGTGAGGGAAAGACCCTGGCCGCGACGATGCCCCTGTATCTCAATGCACTGATGGGCAAGGGAGCCCATCTGGTGACGGTGAACGACTATCTGGCGCGAAGAGACGCGGACTGGATGGGGCCCATCTACCAATTTCTCGGCATGACCGTCGGCGTCATCGTTCACGGGATGGACGACACCGAACGACGCGCGGCCTACCACAGCGACATGACCTACGGGACCAACAACGAGTTCGGATTCGATTATCTGCGCGACAACATGAAGTTCAACCTCGATGATTATGTGCAGCGGGATTTCCACTACGCCATCGTCGATGAGGTGGATAGCATCCTCATCGACGAGGCAAGGACGCCGCTAATCATTTCCGGGCCGTCCGACGAGTCGACCGACAAGTACAATCGAGTCAATCAGGTCATCCCGAATCTGCGCAAGGAAAAGGATTATACGGTCG
>JAQTRB010000196.1 GCA_028712015.1 Syntrophales bacterium | reverse complement strand
GCCACATGTTCGGGGCGGCCGGAGCGGTGGAGGCCATCCTCTGCCTGAAGGCGATCAGCGAAGGGGTGCTCCCCCCGACGATCAACCTGGATCATCCGGATCCCGCATGCGATCTGGATTACGTGCCCCACCAGGCGCGAAAGAAAGCGATCCGGACCGCCATGTCCAACACCTTCGGGTTCGGCGGAGTCAACGCCGTCGTGATTTTTCGAAAATTCGAGCCGTAGGAGCCCGGAAATGACGACAGAGAAAATCATCATCGCCGCGGACCACGGAGGTTATTCGCTGAAGGAGGCGCTCAAAACGCACCTGAAAAGGATGGGATTTGCGGTCACCGACGCGGGAACGGACAGCGACTTGGCGGTCGATTACCCCGATTTCGGCGAAAAGGCGGCCGGAGCGGTTTCCGCCGGTCTTTTCCCGCGGGGAATCCTGATCTGCGGTTCCGGCGTGGGCATGTCCATCGTCGCCAATCGCTTTCCCGGCGTCCGGGCGGCCCTCTGTCTCGATGAGGAAACGGCGCGCCTGAGCCGGATGCACAACGATGCCAACGTGCTGGTCCTCGCGGGCAGAAAAACGGATCCGGAGACTGCGGTGAAGATCGTCGGAACGTGGCTCACGACCCCGTTTGAGGGGGGGCGACACCGGAGACGCCTCGACAAGATCCGCGAAATGGAGTTGAAACGGAAATAAAAACGGGAGAATCGGGAGGGTTATGTCTCATCTGATGCAGGCCGATCCTGAGGTTGCCGACGCAATCCGCCGGGAAACCCGTCGACAGTCGGGCAAGCTGGAGATGATCGCGTCGGAGAACTTCGTCAGCGAGGCCGTACTCGAAGCCCAGGGCAGCGTGATGACGAACAAGTATGCCGAGGGGTATCCAGGGCGGCGATACTACGGTGGATGCGAATTCGTCGACATCGTGGAACGGCTGGCCATCGAGCGGAGCAAGCAGCTCTTCGGGGCGGAACATGCCAACGTCCAACCCCACGCGGGCGTTCAGGCGAACATGGCGGTTTACTTCACGGCGCTTCAGCCGGGGGACACGATCCTCGGAATGAACCTCTCCCACGGGGGGCATCTCTCCCACGGGAGTCCGGCCAGTTTTTCGGGGAAACTCTACCGCAGCGTCTTTTACGGCGTGGACCGGCAGACGGAAACCATCGATTTCAACGAGGTCGAAATCCTGGCCAAGCGGCACCGTCCGAAGATGATCGTCGTCGGCGCGAGTTCGTACCCCCGGATGATCGATTACGAGAAATTCCGGGGCATTGCCGACCAGGTCGGCGCCTTCATCCTTGCCGATATCGCCCATATCGGCGGCCTGGTCGCCGCCGGTCTTCATCCGTCGCCGGTGCCTTGCTGCGAGTTCGTGACGATGACCACCCACAAAACCCTTCGCGGTCCCCGCGGCGGGCTGATCCTCTGCAAGAGCGAGTTCGCCCAGGCCCTGGACGCGAAGGTCTTCCCGGGAATGCAGGGCGGACCTCTCATGCACATCATCGCCGCCAAGGCGGTGGCGCTGAAGGAGGCCCAAACCGAGGAATTTCGGGAATACCAGATCCAGATCGTTAAAAATGCGAAGGCCCTCTCCGAGGCGCTCCTCGTGGACGGCTTTCGCCTGGTCTCCGGTGGGACCGACAACCACCTGATGCTCGTCGATCTGACCGATCTCGGCATCAGCGGGCAGGAGGCGCAGGATACCCTCGACCGGACGGGCATCACGATCAACAAGAACCGCATCCCCTTCGACACGAAGGGGGCCCAGGTCACCAGCGGAATCCGCATCGGCACGCCGGCGTTGACCACGCGGGGGATGAAAGAGCCGGAGATGAAACGGATCGGCGGTCTCCTCTCCGCGGCGCTTCGGAATATCCACGATGAAAAGGTGCTGGCCGAGGCCCGGGAAGAGGTCCGCTCCCTCTGCGATCAATTTCCGCTTTACCCGGAACGGATCAGGGAAAACCGGTAGCCAACGGGCAAATCGGAGGCGAATCGGAATCATGGAGGAGAAGAAACCGGAAGAGCAACCCCAAGAAACGGCGGATGGACGTCCCGCCTGGGACGACTATTTTCTGGGCATCGTCGGGCTCGTGGCGAAACGCGCCACCTGCTTGCGACGGCAAGTGGGAGCCGCCCTGGTCCGCGACCGTCGGATTCTCTCCACGGGGTACAACGGCGCCCCCTCGGGACTCCGCCACTGTCTTACCATCGGCTGCCTCCGCGAGCAGAAACGGATCCCCTCCGGCGAACGCCATGAGCTCTGCCGCGGGCTCCACGCCGAGCAGAACGCGATCATCCAGGCGGCGCTGCACGGGGTGAGCGTGAAGGGGGCGACCCTCTACTGCACGAACCATCCCTGCATCATCTGCGCGAAGATGATCATCAACGCCGGAATCGTCCGGATCGTGATCGGAGAGGGATACCGCGACGAGCTGGCGGAAGAGATGCTGGCGGAGGCCAAGATCGAGGTGATCCGAAAATGAAATGCCCCTTTTGCGCCCATGGCGAAAACAAGGTGAGCGACTCCCGGATCAGCAAAGACGGCGACGCGATTCGAAGACGGCGGGAGTGCCTCGGCTGCGGAAAGCGCTTCACCACCTACGAGTTCGTCGAAGAGGTCCTGCCGATGGTCGTCAAGAAGGACGGCCGCCGGGAACCGTTCGATCGAACGAAGATCCGCTCCGGAATCAAAAAGGCCTGCGAGAAGCGCCCGATCAGCACCGACGCCATCGAAAACGTGGTGGACAATATCGAACACGCCTGTCAGGAATTCCAGGGGAAGGAGATCCCCACCGCGGTCATCGGTGAAAAGATCATGCGTGAGCTCCAAACCCTCGACGGCGTTGCCTATGTCCGTTTCGCATCGGTGTACCGTGAATTTCGGGATGTAAGCGATTTTCTGATCGAACTGAAAGACCTCCTCCATACGAAAAAGGATGGCGAGGGGGAGAAATCGGAGGGATAGCCGGTGTTCACGGGAATCGCAGCCGCGCTCGGATCCGTCCGGCGCCTGACGCGCCGCGGAGAGGATGCGCTTCTGGAGGTCGAGACCTCGCTCGACCTGCTCGACGTCCGGATCGGCGACAGCATTGCGATCAGCGGCGCCTGCCTGACGGTGACCTCCATAGTCGGCCGGACCTTCAAGGCGGACATCTCCGCGGAAACCCTTTCCCGGACAACGCTCCGGAACCTGGCGACGGGCGACCGGGTCAATCTGGAAAAGGCACTGCGCGTCGGTGACCGCCTCGGAGGGCATATCGTCCTGGGCCATGTGGACGGCATTGGAAGAATCGCGGAGTTGACCCCCCGCGCCGGATCTATTGTCTTCGGCTTCGGAATCGACCCGGGGCTCGACCGATATGTCGTCGTCAAGGGATCCGTTACGGTGGACGGCATCAGTCTGACCGTGAACCGCTGTGAAAAGAATCGTTTTTATGTTAACATCGTCCCGCACACGGCCGCCGCAACCACGCTTGGCTTCAAAAAGGCGGGGGATGAGGTCAATATCGAAACGGACATCCTGGCCCGCTATCTGGAAAAATTAATCACAGCGGCGCCGGACGGCGCGTCCCGAGGGATGGAGAGAACCGCCGGGGGAATCGATTTGGAGAAGCTTGCCCGATACGGATTTGTAAAATAACAAAAACCATGGGGAACAATCCCCCATTCAGGAGAGAGCATGGGCGTCAGCACGATCAAAGAGGCTATCGTCGATATTAAAAGCGGAAAGATGGTTATCCTCGTCGACGACGAGGACCGGGAAAACGAAGGAGATCTCTGCATGGCGGCCGAATTCGTCACGCCGGAGGCGGTCAATTTCATGGCCCGATACGGACGGGGGCTGATCTGTCTGACGCTGACCGAAGAAAATGCGGACAAACTCCGCCTGATGCCGATGGTCCGGGACAACCGCTCCCGTTTCGGCACCGCTTTCACGGTATCCATCGAAGCAAAACAAGGAGTTACGACAGGAATATCGGCGGCGGACCGGGCAACGACGATCCGGGTGGCCGTGGCCGACGATGCGAAACCGG
>JAQTRB010000195.1 GCA_028712015.1 Syntrophales bacterium | reverse complement strand
CCCCCGAAAGGGATCACCGCCACATCGGTGTGGCTGACGACGATCCCGATCATATCCTTCTTGAGCGCCTGAATCGCCGTGTAGCCCGCAATGCCGAAATGGCTGCTGTTGGTGACCCCGACAAACCCGACGCCGTTGTCCGCCAGCTTGATCGCCTCCTGCATCGCAAAATAGGCCACGGCATGGCCCATGCCGTGGTCGCCGTCGATCAGGGCGGTATTCCCCGTCTTTTTCAGAACCCGGATATCGGGATTCTTGTTGAGCGAGCCCACCCGGAGGCGCTTGATATAATGGGGGATCCGGATCACCCCATGGGAATGAAACCCGTAGAGCTCCGCCGTCGTGATCGAATCGGCAACGATCCGGGAATTGCCTTCGCAAACCCCCGCCGACAGCAGTATCTGATGGATAAAGCTCCGCAACGGCCGTGCATCGACACGAACATCCTGCTTGGTCATGGCTCCTCCTGTTGCATTGTGATTAGAGTTCGATCCTCCTGCCCTGTTCAGCCGACAGATAGGCGGCATAGATGGTCTCGACAACATCCCGGGCGAGCCCCATTCCGGAAACCGGTTCCCGGTCCAACAAAACGGCGTCGACGAAATCCTCCATCTCCGGAACGTAGCCCCTGATCCAATCGTCGTCGGGACTGGGAAAATTCCATCCGGCCTTCGTCTCGAGTTTTTCCACAAGATATTCGTCTCCGAAAATATGGGGCTCCGGCGCGTACACCTCCAGAACGTTGCTGGGGTTCATGTTGACGTGAACCGCCGCATTGGACAGATAGACGCTCATGGTATTGCGCACCCCGCCGAGAACGCCGTCGGAAGCCAAAATGGTGGCCGACGAACGGTCTTCAAACGTGATGACCACTGCGCCCCAATCCTCCACGTCTTCCCAGGCGGAAACGAGATACTGTTTCTTCTCCCGGAGAACGGATTCCATCTTCGCATGTTGTCCCACTTCCGCCATGACGGATTTCACTTTGATCGGCCTGCCCAGCCTCAGTATGCCTTCGTAGTGTTTCAGATGGAGAACGGCACCCACGGGGTGGGCGCCCAAGCGCATCAGCGCGCCGCCGCCCGAGGTCTTCCAGCGTCGGGAATAGGGGGCCACCGAACCGGAATGACTCTGCTCGGCCCGGATGTCCATGACCGTTCCCCCGCCGGCCTTGATCAGACGCTTGAGTTTGACGAACGGCGGGGCATAGACCCAGTTTTCCGCGTACATGAATTTGACGCCGTTCTTCTCCACGGTCATGATGACCCGATCGCACGCATCGAGGGTCTCCTTCAACATCAATTCCCGACCGACCGCCGACCCCACCCACTCCTCCGGCCGATCCTTTCCGAAATATCCGGTCAGCGGTTTTTCGCAGATTACGTGTTTCCCGGCCCGGGCGGCCTCGATTACGAACTGCGCGTGCAGATCGGTGGGAATGCAGAGATCGACGATGTCGATGTCCTTCCTCTCCAGCAGACGCCGGTAATCATCGTAACAATCGGGAATCCCGTATGTCCTGGCGAATGCCTCGGCATGATCGAGATGCTGCGCCGCGACCGCAACGACGTCAACCTTGACACCCCGCAGCTTGGCAAGACTGTTCATGTGGAAGCGCGCCGAAAACTGGGCGCCGACCATTCCGATTTTCACTCGCTCCATACGGTTCTCCCCCTCCGCTCGATCAAAGGATCATCCGGTCTTTTCAAGGATATCCGGCCTCAGGAAGGAGATCCCTTCCGCTTCCACCGACAGCGTGGGGTAAAGGATCGGCCGGGTGATCATCTCCATTCCTTGCGAGGTCGCCAGGATCGTGTCTTCCGATTTCGTCCCCGTAATGGTCGGATTCCAGCAGAAGGCCTGGTTCTCCTGAATGACATCCGGGGTCGCGAAATGGACCCGGTAATCCCTGGGACTGTAGCCGATCGATCCGCCCTGATGGTGCAGTTTCCATTCTTCCGGATATCCCTTTGACGTGTAGGCTTCGATCCCCTTCCGCAGAACCTCCCTTGCGGGAACGCCCGGACGGCTCGCCGCCATGAACGCGCAGTCGATGAAGACGTTCGCCTCGTACTGTTGCCTCAATTTTCGCGGCACTTTCCCGAAGTGGACAAACCGCGTCAGGCAGACAATCAGGCCTCCCTTCCGGGCATTTACGGAAACCATCAGGAACTTTTTCACCTTCTTTTCCGTCGGAATGGGATGGCGGAAACGGGAGATCCGCTCATCGGCGGCCGACATCATCCCCATGGGATCGATCCGCTCTTTCCATAATTCCCGGCAGAGCCTTCCGGCGACCTCCGATTCCTTCTCGCCTTTTTTTACCGCGATCATCGTCCGCTCGAGGGCCTCGGAAACCCTTCCCCCCAGCCAGCGGTACCGGACGGCCTCCTCCGCGGTCAGGGAATAGCGAAGCCGCGCAACATCCTCCACTACCAGGACCGCATCCGGGAAGGGCCAATCGCACCCGACCGGTCCCTTTCCGACGATTTTCCGCACCAGGGAGACCTCCCGGTCATCCTGCCACGGGAACGACCGGATCCGGTACCCCTGCTCCTCAAGCCTCTCTTCCTCCGCCATTCGAGGGGCTTCTATATTATTGGTGATCACATATTTCCCTTTTTCGGTGATGAGAAGGGAGGCGCCTCCCAGTTCGGTTGCGATCATGACCGCATTGAGGCCGCCTCCGGTCATCCACGAAAAATTGGCCTGGCGTTTCAAAAGCAGGGCCCGGAGACCCCTCACTTTCAGGAACTCCCGGACCCTTCTCTCTTTTTCTTGAATTTCTTTCAGAATCGCCATTGTCGCTCCTCATTTCACTGGGCCAGGACTTCCGCCCAGGTCGTGACCGACCATTGTGTCTTGAACAATTCGTCCACGGCCGGCTTCGCCATCGTACGGAATGAATCGGCATCCGGGATCACGACCTGCATGCCTTTTCGCTGGAGAGTCACCAGGATGGCCCCCTCTTCGGTTTTGATCTTGTTGTTGGCCCAGTCTTCCGCCTCCTTGCCGGCCTTGACGACGAGATCCTGGTCCGCCTTGGACAGCTTGTCGAAGAAAGGCTTATGGATCAGAATTCCCGCGGTCTGCACGAGGTGATTGGTGATGATCAAATGGCTTTGGACCTCGTTGAGCTTGAAGCCGGCGATCTGCGGCAGGTCGCCCTCCGAGGCTTCGGCCTTGCCCGTCTTGAGCGAACCGTAGAGCTCGGGCAGCGGGACGCCGACGGGGTCCGTACCCATGGCTTTCCAGATCGCCATCCAACTGGGTATGGGCGGCAGGCGGAGTTTCATTTTATACACATCCGCCGGGGTGTAGACCGGCTTCTTGGTCGTCATCTGACGAAGACCGCGATAGAGGGTCGCCAGATATTTCAAATCGTTCTTTTCCAGCTGGGCCCGCGCCTCCTCGCCGAGCTTACCGTTCCAGGCACGCATATAGTGATCAAAATCCTTCATGACGTAGGGATTGGTGAAGAAGTAGTACGGGGGAGCGTAGAGTTCCAGAAAATTCGTCCCATTGGACTGCATTTCAAGCTCGCCGGCCTTGTTCATCTTGTTGATTTCAATTTCCGCTTTGGCGCCGGCGTCGATCGTCACCTCGATCCGGCCCCCGCTCCCCTTTTCAACGATCTCCCTGAACTTCTCCGCCGCATCCACCACAATCGTGCCCGATTTAAACGGGCTTCCGATACGAATCGTCTTCTCCGCGGCCATGGCCGTCCCCAGGGCCACCCAAAGGAAGCAAAGGACGGTCGCGACCGACAGGAAGCACCCTGATTTCCCCTTTTCCATAGCCTTGCCCTCCTTTTTCGACTGATGGTTATTTTTTGATCTCCTTGACCAGTTTTCCGTAGAACTCATGATCCGCGGCGATGACCTTCGCGAAGTCGCCCGAGGACAGATACGAGAGGTTCACCGCCATGTCCTTGGCGTTCTTCTTAAATCCCGCGTCCTCCATCCCCTTCTTGAAGGCATCGTGGAGCTTCTGGATCACCGCCGCCGGCGTTCCCTTCGGCGCGGCCAGGCCCCGCCACTGGCCCATGGCAAAGTTCACCCCCTGCTCCTTGCAGGTCGGGATATCGGG
>JAQTRB010000194.1 GCA_028712015.1 Syntrophales bacterium | reverse complement strand
TAGTACACGGCCACGAAATAGAGGACGGCGGCGCCGATCATGACTCCGAGAAAGACGTCGACGACGGTCATCTCCATGAACAGGACGGCCAGAACCGCGAAGAGCGGAATCCCGCTCAGCGAGAGGACGTGCGGGATGATTTGGCGGTCGAGGTCGATAAAACTGATGACGATCAGCGTGCAGACAAAAACGAAAGCGGCGGGAAAGGCGGGCGTAAGACCGTATTTTTGAAAGAGGAGCCCGGCCATGACCGCGGTCAGCAGTTCGACCAGCGGATAGCGGAAGGAGATTCTTCCCCGGCAGTCCCGGCATTTTCCCCCGAGCAGCAAAAAACTGAGGAGCGGAACGTTATCGAAGAAGCGGATCGGGTGACCGCACCGGGGACAGCGGGAGGGCGGCGAAACGATTGAGAGCCCCTCCGGGATGCGGGCGATGCAGACATTGAGGAAACTGCCCACGGCGGCGCCCGCCAGCAGAAACACGATCGTCAGCCAGATCGTCGGGAACATGCCGATTCACCTTGCGGGCGGGCCATTGGCCTTCAGCCGTCCTTTCGCGCCCAGTCGTAGGGAATGTCGTTCTCGTGGGGATGCACCCGGAATTCGTCCGGCTCGCGGTAATCATACTTCTCGGTCGGGGTGTTCACGACGATCGCCTCCTCTTCGGAGACACATTTAAAACCGTGGAAAACGAACGGCGGAATGTGGACGAGGATCGGGTTGTGAATCCCGGCAATGAACTCGTTGACCTCGCCGTGGGTGGACGACCCTTCGCGACTGTCGTACAGGACGATCTTCATCATCCCCCGGACGACCGCCATGTTGTCGGATTGCCGTTTGTGATAGTGCCACCCCTTGACCACCCCCGGATAGGCGGTTGTCATATAGACCTGGCCGAAACTCTGGAACATCTCGTCATCGGCGCGCAGGATCTCCATCAGGCGCCCCCGCTCGTCGGCGATCACCTTCAGCTTCTTGACCATCACCCCGTCGATCATTGTTCTCTCCTCGATTCTAATGGGACACGGCCCGTTAAAAAAAGGCGCGTCATCCGCCGTCCACGGCGATCGTAATCAATAAGACCTTGATTGTCGAGGTCGTTTTATGCGATCCTGCGTTCGCGGGAGCGGCTTGCAACCCGTGCCGGGAAATCCATCCGCGTCCCCGGGCGTCAGACCGGAACGACATCCGCGGGCGGACTACCCATAGCACATTTCCGAAACGGATCGCAATGCAAAACCGAAGCGGGGAATTGCCGAAGCCATGACCCACGAGGAACTTCTGATTCAGCTCGAGGAGCTCGCCGGCCGATTGAATATCCAAATCCGCGTCGAATCGGCGAAGAACGAAGACCCGTCCGCTTTCGGCGGCTTCTGCCGAATCCAGGATCAATATCGGGTCATCCTCCATTCCAAGGCATCCTTCGGCAGAAAAATCGAGATTTTGACGGATGCGCTGAAACATTTCGCTCTCGACGACATCTACATGCGGCCCGCCCTGAGAGAGTATCTAAAGAAGGAAACGGATTAGAAAGACGAGCAGTCATTTGGAGAAGTGGATCATGGACAACGGGAAAAACCTTTCGACCGACGAGCGGTTCATGCGCCGCGCCCTCGCGCTGGCGCGGAAAGGGGAAGGAGCGGTTAGCCCGAATCCGCTGGTCGGCGCCGTGATCGTCCGGGACGGCAGAATCATCGGCGAGGGCTTCCACCGCTGCTGTGGAGAAAACCACGCCGAGATCAACGCCATCCGGGACGCGACGGAAAATGTCGCCGGAGCGACCTTCTACATCACGCTGGAGCCATGCAGCCATCACGGCCGCACACCCCCCTGCGTGGAAGCCCTGATCGCCGGTTGTCCCGGGCGCGTGGTCATCGGCGCCGTCGATCCCAATCCGCTCGTTTCGGGGAGGGGAATCGCCGCGCTCCGGCGGAGCGGCATCGAAACGGAAGTCGGGGTCCTTGACGAGGCCTGCCGGGAGATCAACCGGGTTTTCTTCAAATTCATCCGGACCGGGCTTCCGTATGTCACCCTCAAATTCGCCCAGACCCTGGACGGTCGGATCGCGACCGAAACAGGCGACGCGCGCTGGATCAGCTCGCCCCCGTCGCTCCGTTTCGCCCATCGGCTGCGGGCGGTCCATGACGCGATCCTTGTCGGATCGGGGACCATCCTCGCCGACAATCCGGAGCTCACCTGCCGTCTGGTCCGCGGTCGGGATCCCCTCCGGATCGTCCTGGATTCCGGGCTACGCCTCTCTTCGGATGCAAAGGTTTTTTCGGACGGGAAGCGGACGATCGTAGCCTCGACCGGCCGCGCACCGGCGGATCGGCGAAGGGATCTGGAAAAGAAGGGCATCGAAGTTTTGGAGATCGGCGAGGACCCGGAGGGACGGATCGACCTGGGGAAACTGCTGTTCGCCCTCGGGAAGCGTAACATCACTTCGCTTCTGGTTGAAGGAGGCGCCGCCGTAGCCACGACGTTTCTGAAAGAAAACCTCGTCGACCGTCTTCTGGTCATCCTGACGCCGAAGATCATCGGCAACGGGATCAATGCGATCGGCGATCTCGGCATTCGGCGGATGGACGACGCGCTGGGTTTTTCGTTTCAACGGATCACCCGCCTGGGCGATGACCTCGTCCTCGATGTCCGAAAGCGCATCGATGGGGAGAATTGACGGAGCCGTTTTTGAAATCGGCCCCCATTGATTCATCGCTTGAGAATGCACTCCGCCGCCCGGATCCCGTCGAGGGCGGAGCTGATGATCCCGCCCGCGTACCCGGCACCCTCGCCGCAGGGAAAGAGTCCCTCCGTATGAACCCCCTGCCCTCCTTCGTTCCGGACGATCCGGACCGGCGAGGAGGTCCTCGTCTCGACGCCGAGCAAAATCGCCTCTTCGGTCATGAATCCCGGCATCTTCCGCTCGAATTGCGCGAATCCCTCTTTCAGGGCCGCGGCAACGAACGGTGGAAGCGCATCCCGCAGGTCCGCCTCCTTCACGCCGGGGAGAAAACTGCACTTTCCGATCGGCAACGGATCCCTCCCCGACATAAAATCGGTCAGACGCTGCGCCGGAGCGTTGTAATCGGAGCCCCCCGCGAGAAAGGCCATCCTCTCCCAATGCCGGCGGAAAGCCAGACCGGCAAGCGGTCCCTCGCCGCCCAGATCTCCGGTTGCGACATTGACCACGACCGCGCTGTTTGCGTAGGGGCTGTCGCGCCGACGGCTGCTCATCCCGTTCGTGATCACACCGCCCGCCGCCGCGCTGCATCCGATCACCGATCCGCCGGGACACATGCAGAAGGAATAGACGGAACGGTTAAGCCCCGCGATCTTCGCCGTGAGAAAATAATCGGCCGGGGGAAGGTCGGGATGGCCCGCCCACCGCCCGTACTGAATCCGGTTGATGACCCGCTGGGGATGTTCGACGCGAACGCCGACGGCAAAGGGTTTTGACGTCAACGCAACCCCCCGCTCCGCCAGCTTTCCGTAGACGTCGTCGGCGGACTGGCCGGTCGCGAGAATCAGACGGTCCGTCCGGATCTCTTCCGAGCCGTTGACGACCGCGCCGACCATCCGGCCCTGATGAATGAGCCAATCCGTTACACGCGCCCCAAAGCGGATCTCGCAACCCATCTCGATCAACTTTTTGCGGAGATTCATAACGACCGCCCGGAGGCGGTCCGTACCAATGTGCGGACGGGCGTCCGTGACGATGTCGGTCGGCGCCCCCATGTCCGCAAAAATCCGTTTGACCCAGGAGGTGCAAGGATTCTTGACCCGCGTCGTCAATTTGCCGTCGGAGAATGTCCCCGCGCCTCCCTCCCCGAAATGAACATGACTCTCCGGATTCAGGATCCCCCTCTCCCAGAAGTCGCGAACGTCATGGAGACGCTCCGGGACGGCTTTCCCCCGTTCGAGCAGCAGCGCGGGCACGCCATTCATCGCCAGGGTCAGCGCGGCGAACAGGCCCGCCGGCCCGCACCCGACCACGACCGGCCTACGAACGAAAACGGCGGATCGAGCCACCGGTCCCGGAGCCTCCTGCTTGGAATCGGTCGCCTCCTGCACACTCACCCCCGCCGCCTCTCGATCCG
>JAQTRB010000193.1 GCA_028712015.1 Syntrophales bacterium | reverse complement strand
CCCAGCGCTCGGCCCCGGGGAATGATGGTCACCTTGTGGATCGGATCGGTTCCCGGCAACATTCTTGCGACGAGCGCATGACCCGTTTCGTGATAGGCCGTATTTTTCTTCTCCGTATCGCTGATGACCATGCTCTTTCGTTCGGTGCCCATCATCACCTTGTCCTTCGCGTACTCGAAATCGCTCATCGTCACCTTCTCCTTGTCAAATCGGGCGGCATACAACACCGATTCGTTGACAAGGTTTTCGATATCGGCTCCCGAAAAACCGGGTGTTCCGCGAGCGATAACGGCGAAGTCGACGTCCGCCGCAAGGGGAGTCTTCCGTGCATGAACTTCCAGAATTTTTTCACGACCCCTGACATCGGGCAACGGTACAACAACCTGGCGGTCGAAGCGTCCGGGGCGGAGCAAGGCCGGATCGAGAACGTCCGGCCGGTTGGTGGCCGAAACGAGGATGACCCCTTCGTTCGATTCAAAACCGTCCATTTCCACCAGAAGTTGGTTGAGGGTCTGCTCTCTCTCGTCATGACCTCCTCCCAAACCCGCACCCCGATGCCTCCCGACCGCATCGATCTCGTCGATGAAAATGATGCAGGGTGCATTTTTCTTTCCCTGCGTAAAGAGATCTCGAACGCGGGATGCCCCGACGCCGACAAACATCTCGACAAAATCGGACCCGCTGATGCTAAGAAAGGGGACATCCGCCTCCCCGGCAATCGCCCGCGCGAGCAGCGTCTTCCCGGTGCCGGGCTGTCCGACCAGAAGAAGCCCTTTGGGTATCCTCCCGCCCAATCGGGTATATTTTTTTGGATCTCGCAGGAAGTCAATGACCTCCTGGAGTTCTGCCTTGGCTTCCTCGACGCCGGCCACGTCGGCGAACGTCACCTTTTTCGATTTGTCCGTTACGAGACGAGCGCGGCTCTTTCCAAAGGCCATTGCCTTGCCTCCGCCGCCCTGCATCTGCCGCATGAAAAAGATCCATACGCCGATGAGCAGAAGCATCGGCAGCCAGGAAACCAGAAGGGTCATGTACCAGGGAGAATCATCCGCCGGCTTTGCGGAGATCCGCACCCCCTTTTCCTTGAGAAGGGCAATTGCGCCCGCATCTTTGGGGGCGTACGTCTTAAAGGACGTTCCGCTGGTCAAACGGCCGGAAATGTTTTCCCCTTGGATGGTCACTTCCGCCACTTGGCCCTTGTCCACATTGCTTAAAAAATCACTGTAGATGATCTCCGTCTGGGCGCTTTTCGGCTGATTGAAAAGATGGTAGATCATTACGAATACCAGGCTGATCACAAGCCACAATGCAATATTCTTCTGTAGCGGGTTCAATAGCGTTTCTCCTTTAATCCAAAGCGGTGAAGCAAAAGATCCATTCCCGACGATCGGCGTCCGCGCTTACGGATTTTCTCTTATAATATCGAATCGTTTATTTCAAATTATTTCTGACTTCCAAGGACGCGTTCCGATCCCATCGGGCTTCCGGAATAGGCCTCCGAAGAGATTCCGGCCTTCAATACACGTCTCGTTGTTTCGGTTATCCGAACCCGTTCGCTGATCCTTTCGCCGCCGATCCAGACGATCGACTCGGCATCGACCAGCAACGGGATTTCGCTTCGGCGGATCGCGGCGATCTTGCGATCGATGAAGTACTCCTTCAATTTCTTTGTTCCGCTCAATCCGAGAGGGTTGATCCGGTCGCCCGGTCGCATATTTCTCAGGACGAGGGGAAGGACCAAACAATCATAATCGATGAAGGCGATTTCCGGCCGACGCCTCATCTCGTTCAGCGTGGGCTTAGCGCTCCACTCCAGACGAACCGTCTGCCCGATTTCGTCCAGATAAACCGTCGTGGGAATGTCCGCCTTGTATTCATAACGGGACGTCGTTGCTCTCTCGATCCTTTTTCTTCCAACCCGCCTCTCCCCCGTTTTTCGAATACGAAGAATATCCCGCTCGCGCTCGACGACGATCCCGAAGGGAAGATCCAGGGATAGATATTGACAATTATCCCGTCCGGCCAAAATCAGAACCGATTCGACATGGCGGTAACCGATGCCGTTTTGCGACGGTGCGGCACGCTCCAGCAGGCATTTCATGATCCGTCCCTGGATGGCCTCATGCAGGGCGCGAAATTCCGCAAGGGGAATGGCAACATTGCCGAAGTCCTCGCCTGCCGCCCAGCCGCCGATGATCTGCCGGACGACCTCCCGGAGATAGTGATCTTCCCGACGGAAAAGATCCGCCATCCGACAGAGCGCCTCGATCAATCGGGGATTGTAGCGCGACGTCAACTCGGGAATCAGCTCATTACGGATTCGATTGCGGAGAAACATGATGCTTTCGTTGGAGCTGTCCGTCATATATGGAATTCCTTCGTTCCGGAGGAATTCGAGAATCTCCTTTCGACCCACATCCAACAGCGGACGGATGATCCGTCCGTCCCGTACCGGCAGGATTCCCCGCAGGCCCCCCATTCCGCTGCCCCGCAACAGGTGGAGGAGGACGGTTTCCGCCTGATCGTCGCGATGATGTCCGACGGCGATTTTCATGGCCCCGCATCGTTCGGCCACCGCTTGAAGAAACCGGTACCGTTCCTCCCGGCCTGTCTCCTCCAGCGAACGCCCGCTCTTCCGTTGAAGTGTGAGGACATCCGCCCTTCGACAAACACAGGCGATCCCCATTTCGGCGCTGAGACGACGGACAAACGCCTCGTCTCGATCCGCTTCTCCCGTTCGGAGACCATGATGAAGGTGGGCCGTCGTCAGATGGAGTCGATATTCGTTTCGCAGACGCGCGAGGATATGGAGAAGAGCCACCGAATCGGGACCACCGGAGACGGCCACGACGAGATGATCGTCTCGGTTCAGCATCGAGTGGCTCTCGATCGTCTGTCGGACCTGATTCATCATAGCGGGCAAGAATGCCTCAAAAGAGCATGGCCGTTATTGATCGATCCGTCCGGGAAGAATCGCATCCCTTGCCGTCTTGATCACGACTGAATACGGAATGCCCCCTTCCGGGTGGAATAGGGTTTTGATTTCCGTGCAACATGTCGATCGGAGATACCGGAGACTGTCGTGGACCCTGCCCGCGCTGCAGCGCCGCATCTGTTCCCCATCTATTTTCCGTATACCACGATGTTCGCGACCGCCTTCAACCTCTTCACGATTCCGTCGAAAGCCGCTTGCCGTTTCTGGCTTTCAAGATAGTCGCCGATCTTTTTTTTCACATCCGCATCCAGATTCTGAACCTCCGCCGCCTGACGATCGAGGACCTGAATGATATGAAAACCGAAGTCCGTTTCCACGACCGGACCGATGGTATTCTTTTCCTGGGAGAAGGCGGCATCCTCGAACGGTTTGACCATCTGACCGCGGGTGAAGGTTCCCAGATCGCCTCCGGCCTGCTTGCTCGGGCAATCGGAATTTTTTGCGGCCAAATCGGCAAAGTCTGCGCCCGCCTCAAGTTTCTTCCGCAAATCTTCCGCCTTTGCCTTCTTTTCCGCCAAGGCCTTTTCCTTGTCCTCCGGACCCTTGGATACCAAGATATGCCGCGCATGAACGGTTTCCGGTTTCTTGAACTGTTCCCTGTTCTTCTCATAAAATTCACTGATCTCTTTTTCCGGAACCTTGACCTTGCCCCCAAGCTCCTGCTCGACCAGTTTGTTGATTTTGATGTTCAATCCGATTTCATCCTTAATCTTGGCAACGTCGATTTTGTTCTTCTTCATGATGTCATCCAACGTCATTCCCGGGGGAAGTTGGGATTTCATCCCTTCCAGAATCCCCGCAACCTCTTTTTCGGTTGCGGTTATTTTCTTGGCTTTCACCTCTTTCGACAAAAGGGTCCGCAGAACGAAATCATCGACCAGGCTCTTGCGGACTTCCGCCTTGCCCTGTTCACGTTTTTCGGGAGAAATTTCTTCTTTGAACATCTCCATCCTTTTGTTCACCTCAGTGTCAAGCTGCGCCTTGCTCATTTTGACCCCATCCACCTCCACGGCCACGCCCGCAACATCGTTCTTTTTTATAACCGCGGCTTCTTCCTTCACGTCTACCGGAGGGGCCGCCGTTGCCGTTTCGATTTCAGTCGGGC
>JAQTRB010000011.1 GCA_028712015.1 Syntrophales bacterium | reverse complement strand
GGTAGGGCTCCGCGGATACAAAGAATCACGGAACGGTTCAACCTTCGCGGCGGAATGATCTCCGCCGTGGATCTGCTGAATGGGATAGGGGTCTATGCCGGTCTTGACGTCATTTCCGTTCCGGGAGCGACGGGGTACATAGACACGAACTACGTCGGCAAGGCGCTCACCGCCCTGACTGCCCTTGCAAAGCTCGATCTGATATTCATTCACGTGGAGGCTCCCGACGAGATGGGTCATGAGGGAAATCTTGAGGGCAAGATCAAGGCCATTGAAGATTTTGATGAAAAGGTCGTCGGTACGATCTTGCGCGAGATCCCCACTTTTGGAGATTACCGAATTGCGGTGTTAAGCGACCATCCCACGCCGATTTTCCTGAGAACGCATACCGCTGATCCCAGCCCCATTGCCGTTTTTTCTTCGAGGTCTTGTGAAAATCAAGCTCGGAAATTACTCTTCACGGAGTGCAATGCCGAAAGATCCGGTTTTCTCATCACTCCCGGGCATCTTTTTTTGGAGAATTTTATCGGCGACTGGCAGTCTTTTCTTGAACAGAACACCTGTTAGGATCCGCGACATTTATACGGACAAAATCCGATCAGCCCATCCCATCGCAAAGGAGATAAAATACATCAATGGCATCCAAAATAGAAAAAAAGGAACTCCTGGAACCGGACAAACTACAGCTTTTCGTTCTCACTTTACGAACCTTTGCAGAGAAGCACCGTGCGCGAATTTTTGCTGGAGCGGCCATTTTTCTACTGGCGATCCTGCTGGCAGGCGGAATTTACCTCTATCAGCTTCAATACGAGGCAAACGCTGGCAAAACCTACAACCGTGTATTCGAATCTGCGATGAAAGCAGGATCCCCCGCCGGGGACAATGAAGCCATCAAGGGATACAAGGACCTCATTCACGAGTATCCGCGGAGCCATGCGGCCGTTACAGCCCATTACCGCCTCGGGAATCTTTATTTCAACCGAAACGAGTTTGATGCGGCAATCATAGCCTATCAGGAATTTCTCAAAAAGTCTCCGGCGCAAAGCGACTTGGTCCCGTTGGCGTATAGTGGACTGGGCGCCTGCCACGAGGCAAAGAAAGATTTTGCAAAGGCTTTGGAATCTTTCGAAAGTGCGATTAAATCGAACGCGGCGTCTTCCTTCGAAGCCTTGAACTTCAGTAACATTGCGAGAGTTCACGAGGCGTTGAACAACCCTGCGAAAGCGGTGGAATTTTATCGGAAGGCCTTGGGCAAAACAACGGATCCGCTTATGACGCTCTATCTGAAGAGAAAACTTTCCATTTTGGGATAGGCCGGTGATCGATCATTCCTCAGGATCAGGGACCAACCGAGAGAGGTGATATGTGAAGGAGTTGATGTCGGGAAATGAAGCAATCGCACGCGGCGCTTACGAGTGCGGAGTTCGGTTTGCTGCCGGATATCCTGGAACGCCGAGCACGGAGATCATGGAGGCCTTCGCAAAGTATCCGGGGGTTTATGCGGAATGGTCCCCGAACGAAAAGGTTGCCATGGAGGTCGGAATCGGAGCGGCGTTGTCCGGCGCCAAAGCAATGGTGGTGATGAAACATGTCGGCGTCAATGTAGCCGCCGACCCGCTCTTCACCGTCAGCTATACGGGAACGAACGGTGCGCTGGTCATCGTTACGGCCGATGATCCATCGCTTCACAGTTCGCAAAACGAACAGGACAACCGGCATTATGCAAGATTCGCCAAGATCCCGATGCTGGAACCCGCAGACAGCGAAGAGGCGAAGACGTTCATCCAGCGGGCATTCGAACTGAGCGAAAAATTCGATACACCGGTCTTTTTGCGCACGACCACGAGGGTCTCTCACTCCAAGTCCGTCGTGACCGTTGCGAACCCGTCGACCTACGAAGACCGGACGTCCATCCGCTTCCACGCAGACAAATTCGTGATGGTCCCGATGAACGCGCGCAAGCGACGCGTGGCAGTGGAAAAACGCATGCGGGAACTCCAAGAGTTCGCCGACGAGTTTCCCGAAAACCGCATCGAAATCAACCGTACCGACATCGGAATCATCACGGCCGGCATATCCTATCATTATGCCAAGGATGTGTTTCCCGAGTACTCTTATCTGAAGCTCGGCATGGTGTACCCGCTGCCCGTCAAACTGATCCGGAAGTTTGCCGGCCAGGTCCGGAAAGTATACGTTGTCGAAGAGCTTGACCCGTTTCTGGAAGAGCAGATCCGGGCGATGGGAATCGAAGCGACCGGAAAGGAGATCTTCCCCTATACCGGTGAATTCGATCCAGGGATCATCGAAGAGGCAATCACCGGCAGAAAGTCCGCAAGATCGATCCCGGAGATTCAGATCCCCCCCCGGCCGCCGAATCTGTGCCCCGGATGCCCCCACCGCGGACTTTTTTACGTTCTCGGCAAGTTGAAGGTGTTCGTCACCGGAGATATCGGCTGTTACACCCTCTCCTTCATGAAACCCCTGGAAGGGCTTCACTCCTGTATTTGCATGGGCGCCAGCATCGGCATGGCCCACGGAATGAGCAAAGCGCTTGGGGAGAAGGGGAGGGGGAAGGTGGTCGGTGTCATCGGCGATTCCACCTTTCTCCACTCCGGCATCACGCCTCTGCTGGACATGGCCTACAACCGCAGCGACGCCGTTATTGTCATCTGCGACAACCGGACCACGGCGATGACGGGAATGCAGGAACATCCCGCCACCGGCTTGACTCTTCAAGGGGAAAAGGCGACGCCGGTTGATATTGCCGCTCTTGTAAAGTCTTTGGGTATTGAAACCGTGCGGATCGTCGATCCTTACGATCTGAAAGACGTGCGGGCCGTTATCAAGGAGGAACTGATCCGTTCTGGTCCGTCCGTCGTCATTTCAAGACGTTCCTGCGTTCTGTTCAAACGGGATCAGGCAGCTCGGCGAAAACCTTTTCGAATCGATCCAGTGAAATGCATCGGATGCCGTCTGTGTCTCGGTCTGGGTTGTCCTCCCATATCCTGGAAAAAGGCTGCCAGTAAACCTTTCGGTACCACAAGCGAGACAAAAAATAACAGGAGAGAAGGGATAGCCGCCATCGATCGGAATCTTTGCGCCGGCTGCGGCCTCTGCGCCCAACTCTGCAAATCCAAAGCCATTACGGAGGAAGAAGGAGCATGAAAGAGGTCCAAGGAATCTTGTTGGCCGGAGTCGGCGGGCAGGGAATCCTGCTCGCCAGCGACATCCTCTGCCGAGTTTTTATGGCCTCGGGTCTCGACGTGAAGAAGAGCGAGGTCCACGGCATGGCTCAACGCGGCGGTTGTGTGACCAGTCACGTCCGCTTCGGGCGAAAGGTTCATTCACCTCTTGCGAAAAAAAAGGATATCGATATCCTCGTTTCGTTTGAAAAGATGGATACGCTGCGCTATCTGGAATACGTCAAGGATGAAGGGCAGGTGATTATCAATATGGAAGAGATTTACCCCCCGGCGATCAATCTCGGAGAGTCTCCCTATCCGGAAGACGTAACCGAAACCGTCCGGCGATATTTTTCGGAGGTCACGCCGATCGACGCCAAGGCGCTAGCGGCCCGTGCCGGGAACAACCGCGCGGTCAATACGGTCCTCCTGGGTTCTCTTTCGTGTTTTTTGAACTGCTCCCTGCTATTGTGGCGCAAGGTGCTGGAGGACTCCTTCCCGGAAAAACTGATCGCCGTGAACCGAGAGGCGTTTCGTCTGGGAAGAGACGCCATGAAATAAGCATCTGATTGACAATTCTCATATCATTCATAGTATAAAACGACTTTAGAAAAGAGGCCGACGGACGCAACATGGCAGACGATTACTATAAGACGTTGGGGGTTGAAAAAGGCGCCGATCCGGAAGCCATCAAAAAAGCTTACCGAAAACTGGCGTTGAAGTATCATCCGGATCGGAACCCGGGAAACCGCGAGGCAGAGGAAAGATTCAAGAAGATCAGCGAAGCCTACGCCGTTCTCAGCGATACCGAAAAACGAAAGCAGTACGACAACTTCGGCTCGGATCAGTTCAGCCGCCGTTATACCCAGGAAGACATCTTCCGGAATTTTGATCTCAATGAAATTCTTCGTGATTTCGGTTTTGGCGGGGCAGGGGTACATCAGGGAGGATTCCGGGGCGCCGGCAGGCGTGGCGGCTATACCTTCCGAACCGGAAGCGATCCTTTTCGAGACCTCTTCGGACAAGAACAGCCACATTATGAGCAGCCCGGAAAGGGAGAAGATCTCCATTACAACCTCTCCATCACTTTGGAAGAGTCCATATCCGGAGCAGAAAAAAAACTTTCAATTCAACAGGAAGGTGAGATTCACGAGATAAATGTTCGTATTCCGGCTGGAATCAGTACCGGAAAGAAGCTTCGCCTTGC
Organism: Syntrophales bacterium; assembly: GCA_028712015.1. Taxonomy (GTDB): domain Bacteria; phylum Desulfobacterota; class Syntrophia; order Syntrophales; family UBA5619; genus UBA5619. The sequence goes on along the minus strand of JAQTRB010000011.1, from coordinate 12,939 downwards.
CGGCAAGGGATACCCTGGAATCCGTGGCGGTTCTGCGGGCGATCTCTACCTGAATATCTTGATACTTCCCCATCCGATCTTTGCCAGGGACGGGAGCGACATTTATATCGAAAAATCAATTTCTTTCACGAAGGCCGTTCTGGGCGGCAGCATCGAGGTACCGACAATCGATGGGACGGTCAAGAGGATCAAAATCCCTGCCGGAACGCAAAACGGGACAAAAATTCGGATGAAAGGCTATGGGGTTCCTGGTCTCAAGGGGTCTGGATCTTCCAAAGGGGACCAGTTTGTAAAGATCAGTATCGATGTTCCACGAAAGATCAACGACAGGCAACTGCAGTTGATCCGGAAGCTGGCCGAGGAAGGGGTATGACCTTCTTTCATTTTTCATTAGATGCTCTCCGTATAATGTCTCATAAGATATGTTATGTAAACTAAGCCTGGTCCAATTCCATATCGCCGATCGCCCCCATCCGATCCCCGACAACGATTACGATTCCCAAGACCCCCTCGATTTCAATTCCCGTTTCTAAAGCCCGATGGATGTCTCGTTTTGATTTTACGAGATTTCCAACGGCGGTAGCCGCAGCGTCGGCCAGCGCGGTCGATCTGGACTTCACACAACATGCGTCGGCAGATCCTAAACTGAAGGAATGCCCGACTGTCCCGGATGACGTACAAACACCGCAGGGCATGTCTTTCTTTCGAATCTTGATTATCAATCGATCACTCAACGGCGATGTCCCTGCAAAAAGGCCGACATGAATATCGCTTATTGAATTCATGTAGATATCCCCCCCGTTCTCTATAATGAGATTGCGGGAATGAGACAACAGGTCGTGCCCGACCTGCTCTGCGACCGCACCCGCAACAGCCGCCATCGGGCCAACCCCTGCTTTTGTCGACGCCTTGATCATCTCGCGGACGATTTCCGGCGCCCACTCATCGTACGGGAGAGGTGTCATGGACGTTACAAATTCCCGATGAATGATGATGTAGGCTTCAAGGTGTGAACGAACCTGATGAACGGAGCAGCGAGCAAGCATGCTGAGATCGGAATCTGCACTGATAAAAAGATCGGATTCTTCAACCGTTACATTGAATGTCTTCAGGTTATGCTTTATGGTATCGCGTCGATAGGATCTTATACAATAGTCCGTCGGTTTCCGTACCATCTCTCGTAAAACCATCGTTTTCTATGCAAATTGAATTGCGCCAACCCCCAAAATCTGCTCAACTTCCCTTTTCAACGGTAAAACAAGATCCAGTTTCATATCATCTCCGAGATAGATCATGGTCTCGCTATTTGCTTCGACGAGTTTTATGAAACCCTCACTCTTCCCGGCGTATTTCCGAAGAGATCGACTGAGATTTTGGATATCCACAGCAGCACATTGGTTTACATCTATCGTAAAGCAGACAGAATGGTATGTTATATCGGAAGCTTTCGATAGCAGAGTCGTCTCGGCGGCGATCATCTTCACGTTTTCCTCCCCAATATCCACCACCCCCTTCAACAGAAGCGGCTCCTCCCCATGCAGAAGATTGCAATACGTTTTGTATGTTTCCGGGAAAAAGATGACCGATACGGAACCTTTGAGATCTTCGATCGTTACATACGCCATGGTCTCTTTCCGCCTGGTTTGCACCTCGCGTATGCTACTGACGATGCCGGCAAGCGTGACGGCTTCGCGATCGGCTCTCGAACCAAGATTGGATGAATCTGCTGTTACCATCATTCCCAAACGCTCTGCAAAATACAACAGGGGATGTCCCGTAATATAAAAACCAATTGTTTCCTTTTCATTGGCCAGAAGCTCCTTGTGATCCCATTCGGCCGTATCGGAGAGTTCGCCGGGGTAATCTCCGTCATGCCGTACGCTATCGGAACGCTCAAACTGATCCAGGAGATTCCCTTGACCGCTGGCCTTTTCCCGCTGGCGTTTCTGAGCCTTGTCCATGATCCCTTCAAAGCAGTTGATCAGCGGACGCCTTCTGTGCCCCGTTGAGTCGAACGCCCCACACTTGATCAGGCTTTCAACCACCCTCTTATTGACCTTGCGTGAATCAATCCGATCACAAAAATCAACAATGGATTTGAAGGGTCCGCCTGCCGTACGGACGGCAATGATCGATTCGATCGCACCGACGCCGACGTTCTTGACCGCAGCAAGACCAAAACGGATGTTGTCCCCGACTACGCTGAAATCGCTCATGGATTCGTTGATATCGGGGGGAAGGAGATGGATGCCCATCTCGCGACAACTGCCGATATGACTGATGATTTTATCCCGATTGTCCTTTTCGCTCGTCAGAAGTGCCGCCATGAATTCCGCCGGGTAATGCGCTTTCAGGTAGGCGGTCTGATAGGCAATGATTGCATATGCCGTGCTGTGAGATTTATTGAAACCATATTTACCAAAGGTTTCCATATGATCCCAGATCTTTGCTGCTCTCGCCTCAGGGATTTTTTTCTTGCGCGCCCCTTCCAGAAACTTCGGCTTCTCTTTCCTCTCCATTTCTTCGGATTTTTTTTTGCTCATGACCTTCCGAAGGGTGTCCGCCTCGGACAGCGCATATCCGCCGATGGCTACCGCGATTTGCATGACCTGTTCCTGGTAGACGATAATCCCATAGGTCTCCTTCAGAATTGCCTCCAGTTCGGGCGTCTCGTAGGCGATCTTTGTCTTTCCCTGCTTTCTCGAAATGAATTCGTTGATGTTGTCCATCGGACCAGGGCGGTAAAGGGCAATCAGCGCGATCACATCTTCAATGCAGTCCGGCTTCATTCGGACCAGCACATCCTTCATCCCCGAACTTTCCAACTGAAAGATCCCGTCGGTATCGCCCCGCATCAGCAATTCATACGTCTTCCGATCATTGAGCGGGAGGTATTCGACATCCACATCCATTCCCCGACCCTCTCGGATGAATTGCAGCGCATCCTTGATGACCGTCAACGTCTTCAGGCCGAGAAAATCAAATTTCGTCAACCCGACCTCGGAGATGTCGTTCATGGCAAATTGGGTTACGACATCCTCTCGGGGGCTTTTGCAAAGCGGAACACGTTCCACAAGCGGCAGATCCGAAATCACCACGCCTGCCGCATGGGTCGAAGAATGACGATTCAAGCCTTCTAGGGCCTGGGAAAGATCGAGAAGTTTCCCGATTCGAGGATTGGCCTTCTGTTCTTGCTGAAGCCGGGGCTCCCGCTTGATCGCCTCATCCAGCTTGATGTTGAGGACGTTCGGAATCAGTTTGGCGATTCGATCCACCTCGCCGTACGGGATATTCATCGCCCTGCCCACATCCCGGATGACCGCCCTTGCCTGCATCTTTCCGAAGGTGATGATCTGGGATACCTTGTCGCTTCCATATTTCTCCGTCACGTAGCGGATAATCTCTTCTCTCCCGTCCGGGCAGAAATCGGTATCGATATCCGGCATGCTGATCCGATCCGGATTGAGAAATCTTTCGAAAAACAGGTTGTAACGGATGGGATCGATTTTGGTGATCCCGATGGCATACGCAACAAGGCTGCCGGCGGCAGAGCCTCTGCCCGGCCCGACCGGAATATTTTTCCCCTTGGCGTAACGGATAAAATCGGAAACGATCAGAAAATAACCTGCGAAACCCATGGTGCGGATCATCTCCAACTCTTGCTGGAGTCTTTTTTCATACACTTCCTTTCGATTTCCATCGTCCCCCTGAAGGATATTCGGCAGAATGGACGCAAGACCTTGACTTGCCTCTTTTTTCAGCCTTTCATCCAACGTTTCGTCGGGATTGATCTCGAAATTCGGCAGGAAAAACTTCCCGAACTCCAGCGTCAAATTGCATTTTTCAGCGATCCGGACCGTATTCTCGATCGCCTCGGGATAGTGGGAAAAGAGACGTTTCATTTCATCGGAAGAACGGAAATAGAACTGATCGGTGCCAAAACGCATTCGATCCGAGTCTTCTATCGTTTTACCCGTTTGGATGCAGAGCAGTAGCTCGTGCGCCTCGGCATCCGCCTGTTTCAGATAATGACAATCGTTGGTCCCCACCAGCGGCAACCCAAGCTTTTTGCTGAGGTTGATCAATCCTTGATTGGCCCTCGCCTGTTCGGGAAGACCGTTTTCCATGATCTCGATAAAGAAGTTTTCCTCTCCGAAAATCTCCCGGTATTGTTCCGTCGTTCGCTCTGCTTCGGCGGTCTGTCCGCGCAGCAGTTGGGTCGCGATCTCGCCATGAAGGCATGCGCTTAGACCGATTAATCCCTCATGATGTTGTTTCAGAATCTCCTTGTCCACCCGCGGCCGATAGTAAAATCCGTCCAGAAAGCCTGCGGTCGATAATTTCATGAGATTCCGGTATCCCCGCATGTTGCGGGCCAGCACGATCAGATGGTGGGCCGTTTCACCGATTCCGTGACCGTTCTTTTCAAAACGGCTTCTGGGGGCGACGTACAATTCACAGCCGATGATTGGCTTGATGCCGTATTGATAGGCATGCTTGTAAAAATCGATCGTACCGTAAAGATTGCCATGATCGGTCATGGCCACGGCAGGCATCTGGTATTCCTTGGCCTTCCGGAAAAGGTCGTCGAGACGAATCGTCCCGTCCAGCAGGCTGTATTGGGTGTGAACGTGAAGATGAACGAAATCGGCATGCTTCATGATTTATTCCAACCAATAGTTCGGGGCTTCCTTCGTAATGATCACATCGTGGACATGGCTCTCCCGGAGGCCGGCGGATGTAATTCTGACGAAACGCGCCTTTTTCCTCAACTCGCCCGTGTTTCGGCATCCGACATAACCCATTCCCGCCTTAAGCCCGCCAAGCAATTGGTGCAGACTGGCCGACAAAGAACCTCGGTAGGGAACTCTCCCCTCGATTCCCTCAGGAACCAGTTTCAAATTGCTTTCCATATCGTCTTGATAATAGCGATCCTTGCTGCCCATTTTCATGGCCTCCAGCGATCCCATGCCGCGGTAGACCTTGTAACTCCTGCCCTGGAAGAGAATGGTTTCCCCCGGACTCTCCTCGGTCCCGGCAAAAAGACCGCCGATCATGACCGAATGGGCGCCGGCCGCCAACGCCTTGACGATATCGCCGGAATACTTGATTCCGCCATCGGCAATGATCGGGATGTCATATTGATTACCCATTTTGAAAGCATCCCGAATCGCGCTCATCTGTGGGACACCGACACCGGCAACGATTCTTGTCGTACAGATTGAACCCGGTCCGACGCCTACCTTGACCGCGTCGACACCGGCATCGATCAAGGATTTTGCCCCTTCCGCAGTCGCGACATTTCCGGCAATCAACTCGCAGTTCGGGAAACTGGTCTTTGTGTCACGGACGGCATCCAGCACCCCCGCGGAATGGCCGTGCGAGGTATCGATGACAATGACATCCGCGCCGGCCGTCAGCAGCGCATCGATCCGTTCCTCCCGATCGATTATGCCTACGGCGGCACCGACCCGCAATCTCCCCAGAAGATCTTTGCTGGCAAGGGGATATTTTTTAATTTTTTCAATATCTTTTATCGTAATCAGCCCTTTAAGATGATAATTTTCGTCGACAACGAGGAGCTTTTCAATCCGGTGTTTGTGGAGAAGCTTCTTGGAGTCCTCCAGAGAGATGTGGGATGAAGAGACCGTGATCAGATTTTCCTTTGTCATAACCTTGGAAACCGGCTGATCGAGGTTGGTTTCGAAACGAAGATCGCGGTTGGTCAGGATGCCGACCAGCTTCTTTTCTTTAATGACCGGCACGCCTGAGATTCGATATCTGTTCATTAGTTCCAGGGCCTCATAGACCTTCTGTTCCGGTTCGATGGTGATCGGGTCCACAATCATCCCGCTTTCCGATTTTTTAACCTTATCGACCTCGATCACCTGTCTTTCGATGCTCATGTTTCGGTGGATGATTCCGATCCCCCCCTCTTGGGCCAAGCAGATCGCCGTCCGTGATTCCGTGACCGTATCCATCGCCGCGCTGACAATGGGAATATTCAACCTGATGTTGTTGGTCAGCAGCGATGAGGTATCCACATCGCGCGGCAGAATATTGGACTCCGCCGGAACCATCAACAGGTCATCAAAAGTCAACGCTTCAACAATCGGATCATCTAACATGGGAACCTCCATTTTCTGTTGGCAGCCCTTCGACGAGGTCATAATATTGACTGTCCAGGGTTATGAAATAACGATCATTTTTTGAATCATGCTCGATATACTCGGAAAGTTGATAATAGGCCTTTCGTGAAAAACGCGCATGATGATTGCCCTGTTTTACTCGGCAATACATGACGTTTTCCTTTCCAATCCGGATGGTCTCCGGATTCAGTTCTTCGAAACTTCCGTCCGAAAGCGAGACGACCATGCACTGCCTTCCGCTTTCTTCTGAAAACTGTCGTGAAACACTTCGAACAACATACGGGACGTCGTCCACTTGGATTGGACATTGCTCGTCAGCGACCGCAATTCGATATTGTCCCTTGGAATCCTTTTGAAGGTGGCGGTAGAAATATTGAACGATGTCGAATCGGGTCATTTCCATATCCCGGTAATACCATGTACCGTTTCGATCAATCCGGATCGGCGGCAATTCATGTTGAGACGGCTCTTTCATCGGCATTGAAGATATCCCCGTACAGTCTCGGGAGGCCTCTTCCTTCAAAAATGGCTGGAGGAGGATCTTGCGGTAGAGGTTTTGCTACAATCTGCGTCTGGTATCCAAGAGCATCGTCACCGGTCCGCTGTTGACCAGTTCTATGGACATCGTTGCTTGAAATTCACCCTGGGCCACCTCACCGATCCGGTTTCTTGTCGTTTGAATAAAATAATCGCAAAGCATCCGGGCGCGTTCCGGATTCTCCGCTTCCGTGAAGGAGGGTCTCCTTCCTCTGCGACAATCGCCAAGAAGGGTAAATTGTGAAACCACCATCATTTTTCCACCGATGTCCATCAAGGAGAGGTTCATCTTGCCGTGCTTGTCTTCAAATATACGTAGATTCGATATCTTCTCGGACAAATACTCCGCATCATCCTCCCTGTCTCCCCGTTCAATCCCGAGGAAAACCAGGAGTCCTTTTCCGATTTCAGATATCCTCTTGTGACCGATGATCACCCCGGCCTTTTCAACCCTCTGTACAACAGATCGCATACCGACCACCCTTTGAAGGATGCGGCATGTTAGCAACAAACTCCAACGGCTTCAAGCGAATTCTGACGGTCTTTTTCCAAAAATCAGAATCGAAATTATGTATTTTACAAAATAGTATTATATATATTAATTACGATTTATTAAATAGTGTAATATCATGTAATGGATGAGAGATATCGTGATTTTTTTATCCGATTGTGTCTCTGTCTCCGGTGTGATAGTGATCTACTATGAATTTTCAAATTCTCCTGATCAACCCCTGGATTTACGATTTCTCCGCCTATGATTTCTGGTACAAACCGTTGGGCCTTCTCTCTCTGGCCTCCCTTCTCCGGATGAACGGAGCCCGTATTTCCTGGATCGATTGTCTGGATGCCGCCCATCCCGATCTGGCGTATGAACCCAATATCCGGCTGCCCAAGAGAAAGAGCTCCGGCGAGGGGAGTTACGCCTCGGAGAAAATTTCCAAACCTCTATCGTTGAATTTCGTTTCCAGGCATTACAAACGTTACGGCCTTACTCCCCGTATTTTTCTAAACGACATGAAGGCCATCCCCAAGCCGGATGTCATTATGATTACCTCAATGATGACCTATTGGTATCCGGCTGTTTTTGAAGTTATTTCTCTTGCGCGAATGACCTTCCCGGGCATACCGATTCTTCTCGGTGGAAATTATGTTACCCTTTGCCCGAAACACGCCTTGCTTTCCGGTGCGGATTTCTGCATCTCCGGTCCCGCCGAATCGACTCTTGCTGCACTTCTCAAAGATCTCTTGAACAGAAAAATCTCTTATCTCCCGGATCCCCAGGATCTTGATTCATACCCCTACCCTGCTTTTGATCTGATCCGCCAAAAAGATTGTTTCCCGATCATGACCTCAAGAGGGTGTCCATACCGTTGCAGTTATTGTGCATCACCCATTCTTCATGAAGGCTGGCGCAGGCGGAATCCGATTCTTGTCGCCGATGAAATCGACTACTGGCATTCACGCTTCGGATTTCGTAATGTTTCTTTCTATGATGATGCCTTGCTGGTTAAGCCACTGGATATGGCGATTCCCCTTTTCGAGGAGATTATTCGAAGAGGATTGCAGGTTCAGTTTCACTGTCCAAACGGCCTTCATCTGCGCGAAATCACGCCTGAGATTGCTTTGTTGATGCACAGAGCCGGTTTTCGCACCCTTCGTTTCGGTTTTGAAACCTCAGATCCGCTCAGACAACTGGCAACCGGGGGAAAGATCCGCAACGACGAATTCACCACGGCCGTCGACCACTTGAAGCGTGCCGGCTATCGTCAGCGGGATATCGGTATCTATATCCTCTGCGGGCTTCCCGGACAATCGGCAGATGAGATCCGCGAGAGCATTCGTTTTGTTCTTTCCTCGGGAGCGCGCCCTTTTCTGACTGAATATTCTCCAATACCGGGATCTGCTTTGTGGAATGATGCGGTTTCATCTTCGCCCTATCCGATCGAGACGGAACCGCTGTTCCACAACAACACGCTGATGCCATGTAAAAGCGCTTCCCTGACGGACGAAAGATATCGGTCCCTTAAACTCATGACGCGATTTCCACCACAATCCTAATAAGACGACCATCCGAAGAATCTTGACAACCCTGCCTAATGCCGGTATGAACAACCTATTGTAATTTGCCGCACCGGTTAAACAACCTTGATACGGCATACCAGATTTCTATTTCCGGAGAATGATGTCATGGGTTCATGCCTTTGGTGGGGGAAGATGCTCCTGATTCTTTTTTTCTCGCTTTTTTTTCTTATCTTTGGCGTAGAAAACCTGATCGGCGCCTTTCTTTTGAACAATCCCTTCGATTTCATCCTCTATTTTTTTTCCGCCAGCCTGATGGTTCTGGTGAGTTTGGTCGGCGTACTCTACCCGATTTTCCAGGTTCATACCTGCCTAAAGACATGTAAAGCAACCAATGATGAAAAATAACACTCCCCCTGATCCCTCCCTTCAGAACGGTCTTTTTGTGTTTATTTCCGTCGCCACGTTCATCGTCGTGGGATTTTTTTCCCTTCTCCTTTTTCCTCCTTTTCTTTCGGCTCAGGGTTTGGCGGAAAGGGTCCAACGTTTCAAGCTAGACAACGGCATCCGTTTGATTACATTGCAGAGACATCTCAGTCCCACCGTTGCGATTTATATCCGTTATCGGGCCGGCGCCGCGGATGAAGCGGACGGAAAGACGGGGACGGCACATTTGCTCGAACACATGATGTTCAAGGGAACCAAGACGATTGGAGCGCGCGATTATCTGCAGGAAGAAAAGATTCTCCGCCGGATCGAGCAAATCGGGGATATGCTGGACCGTGAAAAGGCAAAAGGCAAGGCGGCGGATCAGGCCCGTCTTGCCGGACTCGCCGATCAATTGAACAAGCTTCAGAACGTACAGCGATCATTAACGATATCCAATGAGATTGATCGTCTGTACACGGAAAACGGCGCCGTCGGCCTGAACGCCTCCACCGGACAGGATTTAACCACCTATCAGGTCAGCATCCCTGCGAACCGTATCGAACTTTGGGCCAGAATTGAGTCTGACCGGATGCTGAATCCCGTTTTTCGCGAATTTTACACGGAACGGGACGTGGTGATGGAGGAAAGACGGCAACGTACGGAGGGGGACCCTGAAGGAAAATTGTTCGAAGCATTCCTCGCCGCGGCTTTCATGGCGCATCCGTACCGCAGACCCATTCTGGGATGGCCTTCAGATATGGGCTACATTGATATGGCCTATATGCGAACGTTTTTCAAAGCCACACACGCCCCAATCAATACGGTCATTGCCGTCGTCGGGGATATTCAACCCGCCAACATTCTAAAGATCGTAAAGAAATACTTCGGCCGAATCCCTCTCCGGAAAGTTACTCCCCCATTCATCACGGAAGAACCATCCCAGTCGGGCGAGCGACGGATCGAGGTGCTCTTTCCCGCGGAACCACAGGTAATCATCGGATACCACAAACCGCCCCCCCCGATATTTACGGATTACGTCTTTGATATCATCGAGTCCATCCTTTCCCATGGACGAACATCGCGTCTTTTTAGGGCGTTGGTGGATGAAAAACGTCTGGCGGAAAACGTTCAGACGGCAAATGGATTTCCCGGGTCCCGCTATCCGAACCTGTTTGTTCTTTTTGCGACGCCCCGCTCCCCCCACGATTGCACTGAACTGGAATCGGCGATTGATCAGGAAATCGAGAGACTCACACAGGAGCTCGTTTCCGATCGGGAATTGGAAAAAGTAAAGAATCAGATCCGTGCGAACTTCATCCGGGGACTCAATTCCAATGAGGGCCTGGCCGGCATGCTTTCCTATTATGAAACGCTGCTTGGAGATTTTCATTACATGACCGACTATCTGGACAATATCGAGCGGATTACCCCGGAGGACATCCGTCGGGCGGCACAAACTTATTTGACGAAGCAAAACCGCACGGTCGCCACCCTCGTGAAAAATGCAACGAGCCCTTTAAAACCATGAAACACAATGTCGGATCTTATAATCACTCCTTTCAAATTCCAGCAGTTTTCTGGGGAATCGTTTGGCTGCTGATCTCCTTCGGACAAGCTCTGGCCGCGTCTGCAACGCCTACGCAGAACCCAGACGTTATTCACTACGAACCTCTTTCCTTTGAGCCGCCTCGCGTTGAGCGAGTCCACTTCGAAAACGGATTGCGTCTCTATCTCTTCCCGGACAGGGAACTCCCCTTGATTCAAATCAAAGCCGTCGTCCGAACCGGCAGCATGTATGACCCATCCGGCCAAGAAGGAGTTGCGGAGTTAACGGCCGCGACGATGAGAACCGGGGGAACCGTCGGCATGACCGGAGACGCCGTTGATGAAGCGCTGGAATCGATGGCGGCCGTCTTTCAAGTTTCCGTCAACCGGGAATCGGCTATTTTTTCGTTCTCCATTCTGAAGAAGGATCTTGAGCGGGGTTTTGACATTTTTTCCCAAACGTTGAGGCGCCCCTCTTTCGAAGAAAAAAAACTGATCCTGGGCAAGGATTTGAAGATTGAGGAATTGAGAAGGATCATCGATGATCCTCAGAAACTGGCGTTCCGGGAGTTCGGGCGTCTGATGCATGCAGGCAGTCCCCGTGGAAGGCTCGTCACGCGTGATTCCGTTCGTGCAATCGGACGGGATGATCTGATCCGATGCCACAAGCTTTTCGTTCATCCGAGAAATATCATGATCTCCATCACCGGAGATATCGGCAGCGAGGAAGCAAAAACCCTTATCAAAAAGCATTTTGCGGACTGGACATCCCCGGAGGATTTGCCGCTCCCCCCTCCCCTGCCCCGGCCCCAGGAAGGAAATATTTTTTTCCTGACCAAGGATCTCCCCCAATCGATCGTGCTCATCGGCTGGTCGGCTCCTCCCAAAAAGGAGTCTCTCTTCTATCCCTTCGAAGTTTTGGACTTTATGGTCGGCAGCGGCGGTTTCCGTTCCAGAATTTTTCAAGAAATCCGCACAGACATGGGTCTTGCCTACAGTACGGGCAGTTTCTATAATGCGAAGCCCGATTACGGCTTGTTCGGCGCTTATGCTGTGACCAAATCCGAATCCACCCTCAAGGTCACCTCTAAAATTGGAGATATCATACGCGCAATGCGTGAAAAACCGATTCCACCGCAAGAATTGGAGAGAGCAAAAAGGGCCATCCTGAACAGTTTTATCTTTTCCTTTACATCCGCCGAACAGATTGCCTTTCAGAAATTGATGATCGAATATGACGCTCTGCCCGATGATTTTCTCGAAACCTATCGCCGGAACATAGCCAGGGTAAGCGCGATGGATGTCCGCGACACGGCGGTCATAAATCTTACACGGGATAAAGCGATTCATCTCATTGTCGGTAGGGATGACGTATACAGAGATTTTGTTCACCGCTTCGGCACGGTGATACGGATTGACGCGACCTTTTAGCGGTGCCGGTTTTTTTGCAAATCGGATTGGAACAATTTTTTTTGAAAAATGGATGCAAACCCTTTGATAGATAATAATGGCAACGTTATCACGGAGAAGATCGATTTTACCAGCAATGACCTCCTGCGCACTCTCTGTGGAGAACAGGATCACAACATCAGAATCATCGAAAAACTTTCCTCGGTCAGACTTGCGGTCCGGGGAGGGATTGTCTCCATCAGCGGCAATCGGATCGCCGTGCTTCATGCCAGAAATCTGCTACTGCAATTAAATGAAATTTCCAAGAAAGGATATCCGCTTTTCCCGGCGGACATCGAGCATGCCCATCGGATTCTCTCTGAAGATGCGACCACCGATCTCGAACGAATCTTTCTCGATACCGTATTCATTTCATCCAAAAAGAGAATCATTACCCCCAAGAGTATTGCACAGAAATGTTACATTGATGCGATTCGAAACAACGACATGGTTTTCGGGATCGGTCCGGCAGGAACGGGAAAAACTTATCTAGCAATGGCCATGGCCGTGGCTTGCTTGCTGGACAAGAAAGTCAACCGTATATCCCTGGCCAGACCTGCGGTCGAGGCCGGGGAGAAGCTGGGATTTCTTCCCGGCGATCTTGCGGAGAAAGTCAATCCCTATCTGCGCCCCCTTTATGACGCTCTTTTTGACATGATCGATTTTGAACGTGCTTCCGCCCTTATTCACAAAGGAGTCATCGAGGTGGCGCCTCTTGCCTTCATGAGAGGGCGCACTCTGAATGACTCCTTCGTGATCCTCGACGAGGCTCAAAATACCACATCGGAGCAGATGAAAATGTTTCTGACAA
>JAQTRB010000192.1 GCA_028712015.1 Syntrophales bacterium | reverse complement strand
TCCCGATGCGGCCACGACTGGCGTTTCAGCCGGGTTTGCTGTCCTTTCTGTTCCCATGATAGTTCTGAAGAGATGTCCTACTTCTTCGTCGAGGGCCGGGAACAGGAAACCGCTTTTATTTGTGCCCGATGCAACCGTTATCTGATCACCCTGAATCATCTGAGCGATATCGAGAAACACGATCCGGAGATCTGGGCCATGGGTATGACGCACCTCGACCTGCTCATGCAGCGCAAGGGGTTTGTCCCCATGGCGCCCACCCTGTGGAATACGTTTCAGTGACTTGGGTTCTCTCCGCGGAATCTCGGGAGAAGGGATGCACAGGCGGATTAAGGAAATGAGGAGGTTTGATCATGGAGATAACCAGGAGGGGGTTCTTGATCGCGACCGGCGCCGTGGGATCGGGAGTGGCGCTCTCGACCCTTGGGTTGAACATCGATCCAGTCAGGGCCTATGCCGATGAACTCGACAAGAGCCGAAGGCTCAGGGCAGCCAAGCAGGTGGTCACCACATGCTGTTACTGTTCCGTCGGCTGCGGCCTGATTTGCAGCGTCGATAAGACGACGGGTAAGATCTTCAACATTGAAGGTGATCCCGAACATCCCATCAATGAAGGTTCGCTTTGCGCCAAAGGCGCCGGTTTCTTCGATCTGACCGAGGCCAACAAACACAGGCTCACCAAGGTTCTCTATCGTAAGCCCTATGGGCTGGAGTGGGAAGAGAAGGACTGGGACTTTGCCCTTTCCCGGATTGCCCGTTTGGTCAAGGACACGCGGGACAAAGGCTTTGTGGAGAGAAACGCCAAGGGTGAACGGGTCAACCGCTGCGAGTCGATCGGTCATTACGGCAGTTCCAATGTGGACAACGAAGAGTGCTGGCTGATCACCGTCAAGTCGAGAGCCCTGGGGCTTGTTTATATAGACCACCAGGCCCGGGTCTGACACAGCCCATCTGTAGCGGCTCTGGGAGAGTCGTTCGGACGTGGTTCCATGACGAACCACTACTGTGATTTGAAGAATGCCGACGTCATTCTGATTATGGGCAGCAACGCCGCCGAGCACCACCCCATCGCCTTCAAGTGGATACTGAGGGCAAAAGAAAAAGGCGCCACGATCATCCACGTGGATCCCCGTTATACCCGGACATCCGCCCGCTGCGATTTTCACGTTCCGCTTCGCTCCGGCACGGACATTGCCTTTCTGGGCGGCATGATCAACTTCATCATTGAAAAAAACAAATGTTTCAAAGATTACATCCTCAACTACACCAACGCATCGTTTATCGTTGGACCCGACTTCAACTTCGATGACGGACTATTCTCCGGATATGACGCGGCGAAACGAAAGTACGGCAAAGATACCTGGGTGTTTGAGTATGATGGCAAAGGCGTTCCTAAAAGGGACATGGGGCTCAACCATCCCCGGTGCGTCTTCCAATTGTTGAAAAAACACTATTCCCGCTATACGCTGGATAAGGTCTCCAGCATCACCGGCGTATCGAAGGAAAACCTTCTCAAGGTTTATGAAACCTACGGCGCCACCGGCGTTCCGGACAAGGCGGGAACGGAATGCTACGCCCTGGGCTGGACGCATCACACCGTCGGCAGCCAGAACATCCGCGCCATGTCCATCATCCAGCTTCTTCTGGGCAATATGGGCATCGCGGGCGGCGGCATCAACGCGCTGCGCGGCGAGCCGAATGTTCAGGGTTCCACCGACCATGCGATTCTGTACAATGTTCTGCCCGGCTATTTGAAGACACCTTCCGCGTCGTTGGATACGCTGGAGAAATATCTGAAAAAATACACGCCCGAATCAAAAGATCTCCAGTCCGCCAACTACTACTCGAATTATCCGAAGTTCTTTGTCAGCTTCCTGAAATCCCTGTGGGAGGATAGGGCAACAAAGAAAAACGAGTTCGGCTACGATTGGCTGCCCAAGATGGATGACGGGAAACACTACTCCACGATGCACATGTTCGATGCGATGTATGCGGGCAAGATCAAGGGGTTCTTCGCCATTGGCGCGGACCCGGCCGTCAGCTCTCCCAACACGACCAAGGTCCGCAAGGCGATGGAAAATCTGGACTGGCTGGTGGGTGAAAATATTTTCAACAATGAAACCTACGAGTTCTGGCGAGGCCCCGGCGTCGATCCCAAGAAGATCAAGACGGAATGTTTCCTGCTGCCCGCTGCCGCATCGATGGAGAAGGAGGGTTCGCAGAGCAACTCCGGCCGGTGGGTGCAGTGGAAATACAAGGCCGCCGAGGCGCCCGGCGACGCCATTCCCGTGGGTGAAATCGAAATCAAAATCCTGGCGGAGGTCAAGAAACTGTACGAAAAGGAAGGCGGCCCCAATGCCGAAGCCCTTGTGAACCTCAAATGGGACTACCTGGACAAACAGGGGCATTTTGATGTGATTAAAGTGGCCCACCGGATCAACGGCGTCTTCCTGGAAGACACCGTCATCGAAGACAAGGCCAAAGGTACGCAGACCGTATTCAAGAAAGGGCAACTGGTTCCGGGCTTCGGCAATCTTCAGGCCGACGGCAAAACGGCGTGCGGCAACTGGTGCATCTCCGGAAGCTACACGGCGGAGGGTCTGAACAAAATGGCATCCCGGGGCAAGGAAGACCCGACGGGTCTTGGTCTTTTCCCCAACTGGGCGTTCGCCTGGCCGATCAACCGCCGCATCCTCTATAACCGCGCATCCTGCGATGTGAACGGCAAGCCCTACAACCCCAAACGCAAACTCCTCGAATGGACGGGCGACAAGTGGGTAGGCGATGTCCCCGACGGACCCTGGCCGCCACAGGCAGACCAGAAGAAGGGGAAATATCCTTTCATTATGCAAAAAGACGGATTGGGGGCTTTGTTCGGACCCGGCATGGCCGAAGGCCCCTTCCCGGAACATTACGAACCGCTCGAAGGGCCGCTTGCCAAGAATCCAATGTCTTCGCAGCTGATCAATCCGGCAATTGAAATCTTCAAGAGCGATCTGGACAAGGTGGCCAATGCGAATGAAAAATTTCCCTATGTCTGCACGACCTATTCTTGCACGGAACACTGGTGCACCGGCGCTTTGACCCGCTGGCAGGCGTGGCTCCTGGAAATGCAGCCCGAACTCTATGTGGAAATCGGCGATCTTCTGGCCAAAGAGAAGGGGATTCCGAACGGCTCCAGAGTGAAAGTCTCCTCTGTCCGGGGCGCTGTGGAGTGTGTGGCCATGGTGACCAAGCGCTTCAAACCCTTCCAGATCGAAGGAAAAACGGTTCATCAAGTCGGTCTTCCCTTCAATTACGGCTGGCTCCACCCGAAGGACGGGGGGGACAGCACCAACTTCCTGACGCCCACGGCCGGCGACGCGAACACCTTCTGTCCCGAGTTCAAGGCGTTCATGGTCAACGTGGAAAAGGCTTAAGGAGGGAAAACGATGAATAGAGAAATCATCAAACTGATCGATACGACAAAATGCACGGCCTGCCGGGGCTGCCAGGTAGCCTGCAAGCAGTGGAACGAGATGCCAGGCTTTCGGACAAAAAACTGGGGCAGTTATCAGAACCCGCCGGATCTTCAGTGGAATACCTGGACCCTCATCCGCTTTCAGGAGCACGTTAACGAAAAAGGGGATTTCAAGTGGCTCTTTCGCAAGGACGGCTGCATGCACTGCACCGACGCCGCCTGTGTGAAGGTCTGTCCGAGCGGCGCCCTGTACTACAGCGACCTGGGGACCGTGGGGATCATCAAGGAACGCTGCATCGGATGCAAGGAATGCGTTGCGGCTTGTCCGTTCGAGATTCCGCGGTATGACCGGGCCACGGACAAGGTCTATAAATGCGACCTCTGCTTCGGGCGGCTCAAGTCAAACCAATTGCCTGCCTGCGTCCTGTCCTGTCCGACCGGGGCTCTCACCATCGGCGCCAGGGACGCCATGATCCGCAGGGCCCATGGACGGGTCAAGGAGTTGGGCGGGGACGCGAATGTCTACGGGGACAGGTTTGTGGGAGGCACGCACGTGATCTACGTTCTTCAGGAGAAGCCCGAGATCTACGATGCGCTGCCGTTGAAGCCGCGTGTGCCGCTATCGGTGATGGCCTGGAAAGATCTGCTCAAACCGCTGAGCCTTGTGGCGG
>JAQTRB010000010.1 GCA_028712015.1 Syntrophales bacterium | reverse complement strand
TGGTAGGCGATGTGGGACTTGAACCCACGGCCTCTGGTTCCGGAGACCAGCGCTCTATCCAACTGAGCTAATCGCCCCTGTCGCAAACTTGCCGCAGCAAACGTCCATACCGCTAGTTTCATACTATGGATCGGGCGATGATTCAACCTTTATCCATGCGGCGGCCGACCGGATTTCTCGGCGGCGGTATCCATGCCATCAAAGATGCGTATTGTCAATCCCTTTTCACGATCAAGGTTGAATTTGTCTTTCGGAGCTGGTACACTGCCGCGAAATTTGACGAAAACCTCAGGATGCTGATATGGCCCGCGTTGAAAAACTCTTTTGGGCAATGTTCATCTGGATCTTCGGATTCGGCGGGCCCTCTTTCGCCCTGGCCGAGAATCAGATCCTCAACATACGCCACTGGGTGGCCCCGGACCATACCCGGGTTGTCATCGATGCGAGCGAGGATTGCACGTTCACCGTAGAAAAGGACCAGCAGGGGATTGCCGTTGATCTGGAGAACACGACCGTTGCATCGCATATTCCGGCACTCATTTCGCTGAACAAACCCGGTGTGACCCATGTCGCCATTTCCCCACTTCCCCCATCAGGGGTCCGTGTTTCGCTCTCCATCCCCACCCAGGCACAGACGACCGTTTTCAAGTTGCGGAAAATTCTGGATCAGCCATTCCGGATCGTTGTCGACATCGTTCTGCCGGAGGTTGTCCGGCAGGAGAGCGAAGCCCGCGAAAGGGTCAAAATTACCAGAAAAGACCGGATTGTCGTGATCGATCCCGGACATGGGGGGGATGCGCCCGGGGCGGTGGGAAGACGGGGGACTCTGGAAAAGGATGTGGTGCTTTCGATCGCCAGAAAGCTGCGTGAAATTCTCAACGGGCAGGAGGGGTACCGTGCATTTCTGACCCGCGACGATGACTATTATGTCTCTTTTAACAAGAGGCTTCAGATTGCCCGGGAATACGGGGCGCATCTTTTTGTAAGCGTCCATGCGGATGCCGCAAGAAACCGGAAGGTCGGAGGCAGCTCGGTCTACTCTCTCTCCACGGGCGGGGCGAGCAGTGAGGCGGCAAGGATTCTTGCGCAGAACGAAAACCTGGCCGACGTCGTCGGCGGCGTTCCCAACGGCGAAGGCAGCGATGACTCAAACCCGATTATCCTGGATATGTTCCAGAATCATACCCTCAACCAATCCAAGACCTTCGGCAATTCACTATTGAAACACCTGGAAGGGACGAATCCGCTCAAATTTACATCGGTCCAGGAGGCTCCGTTTCGTGTTCTGAAGCTTCCGGAGATTCCCTCGGTTCTGGTTGAAACCGCCTATATTTCCAACGAGAAAGAGGAGAGGCTCCTGCGGAGCGACGCTTTTCGGTCACGAATTGCAGCGGCGATCGCCAAAGCAGTTGTTGAATTCATACCGCCTCTACCGCTGTTTGCGGAGCTGGTTTCGGATCGAAAAATGGCGCCAAAACCATCGGGAAGGTCCGACGATGATATCAAGGAGAAGCGAACGGAAGAGAAGGTCGGGGTGGCGGACAGAGCCGGCGTTGCGATTGCCGGAAAGGGGACTTCCACTCGGGAAGGGGAGGTTCGCTACCGCGTCCGGAAGGGGGATACCCTGGGGAAAATTGCCGTCCGCCATGGAACCGCCATTGGGGTGCTCCTCCAATTGAACGATATGAAGCTTACCGATAGGCTCCTTGCGGGTCGGCTGCTGAAGCTTCCCGGTGCTGTGATTTCCAAGAAAGAAGAGGTGAAAAAACAGTCGGAGAAGTTGAAAGATTCCCCCGCCGCGATTTCCAAGAAGATCGTATACCGGGTCAAGAGGGGAGATACGCTCAGTGCGATTGCGGTAAAACACGGTACGACGACCCGTTTTCTGATGGAATTGAACCGCATCAAACGCCCGGATCTTCTCTATGTCGACCGAAAACTGATTCTTCCAGGGGCATAATACGGGTAATGTGCGAACAAGGGGGAGGATCCTTTTCAAATCTCAGGGAGACGGGCAACTTGTTATCGGCTGGTTGTGCGTTTTCAATTGACATGCGAGATGTTCATGCATAGTTTACAAAACAAGAGCGGAAGATTAATAATGGTAACCCTAGTTTTATAATTTTGGAGGTGAGTGTCATGGCAAGATGGGATTACAAGACAACGATGATGGATTTGAACAAAATCGTACCCCCTACCGAAGTTGCCTGCAACGATGCCGGTGTCTGCAAGGTGAATTCACTCCCGGAACTCCCGGAGCATGGTCTCGATCATTTAAAGAAGATCCTTGACGGGGAAGGATCGAATGAATGGGAGCTCGTTCAGTGTCAGCTCCATGGCGGCAAGATGCTTTGCATCTGGAAACGAGAAATCAAAGAGGCTTTCGCAAGCTGAAAGCCACGGTTCGGTGGTTCGGTAATGAAAACCGTCGTGCGAGAACAAGGCGGTCCTTTGGGATCGCCTCGTTCCCGCCGAAATACGGATTTTCTCAGGAGGCAAACGCTGCCGAAGCGGCGATCAACATGCCCAAGATCATCAATCCAATCGTAATCCCCGTTCCGAAAACGGCAATGACCGGCGCGACGCCGAGCAAGATGAACCCCAGCAGAAACCTCGATTCCAATGAATCCATGACAACCTCCCTTTGATGATGGCTCTTACAAGCCTGTTTTTTTGATGCTGACGGCAGAAACGGCCTGGCTGAGACGGTCGAAGATGTTCTTGATGACGATCCCCAGGACCTCTACCCTGTCTCCTACGCCGATGCGTTCCGCAGGTGATGTGAACAAAATCACCCGGATGGTTCCCGTTTCGTCCCTCACCTGGAAATGAGGCCGGTTGAGCCACCGGAAACGGACCTTTTCGACATTTCCCGTGATCCGGACCACCCGCCCGCGGGTCGATTCACCGATCTGGCCGATCCGGTATCTCTTGGCCTTGTGGTCGTACTCCCCTTCGGCCTTGGCGTAGCTCCTGCGGCTCATCCAACCCAGAGTCATCGGCAGGACAAGGAGAAGGATCAGTCCGGGGATTGCATAGATCAGGAACTGGCTATCTCCCGTGATAGCGTACCGTAGAAAAACCGCACAGCCGCAAAGGACAAACGTTATCCATGCAAATATCGACAAAAATATCCTCCGCCCGGAATCAATCTTTGGGCACTTCCTTGCGGAACATCAAGAAATAGGCAACGCCGATAAACAGGAACCCTCCAACGATGTTGCCCGCCGTCACCGGGATGAGGTTCCAGAACCAGATATCACTCCAAGAAAGGCCATTGTTGGCGGCCAGCAGCCCTCCCGTTTTCTGGACGACGGCCGGATACCAGTCGATCAGATATTTCCCCGCAGGGAGGAAATACATGTTCGCCACGCAGTGTTCGAAACCGGTCGATACGAAGGCCATGATCGGGAACCAGATCCCAAAGAATTTTCCAATGACGTCATCTGCCGTGATGGCGAGCAGAATGGCGATGTTGACCAAGAAGTTACATCCAATAGCTTTGACAAAACAGGACCAGTAGCCCAGTCCGCCGACTGCCTTGTAGGTTAAGGTCTTGGCCACGGCGATGTTAACGGCCGTCGTTCCGAAGGCATTGACGGCCATCCCCTCCGCTGTGCCGTCCACCAAAGGTCCGAAGGCCATGATGTAGGCGTAGAAGAAGGATCCCAGGATATTTCCGATGTAAACCCAGAACCAGTTTCGAATCACGGATCCCCAGGTAACCCGCTTCATCATGGCCGCCATCGGGACCAGCATGCAGTCGCCGGTGAATAGTTCCATGCCGGTCAGGACAATGGCGATCAGGCCTACCGGGAAGACGGACCCGAGAACGAGTTTGGCGATGCCCGCCCCGGCGGTCGCGGCCACCCCGGTCGAGCAGACCGTAGCCAAGGCGGCGCCGATTCCTATGTATGCGCCTGCCATGAAGCCTCGAATCAACAATTGAAATATCGAAAGTTTCGATTTGTAGGTCCCCGCGTTGGCCACGAGTCCCACCATTTTCGCTGGTGCATTAAAAGCCATAAATTTATTCCTCCCTTCGTTCTTGTTTGTTTTCGTCCCGAATTGCCGTGAGTATCCGGTACAACAATTTCATGGCACGTTTCCCCAAGTATATCGTAAAAAAGCCTCTTTAAGACGACTTTTCCCTTTCAGAATGCTTACTTCATGCCGCCTCCACCCGGACGGCGCAGACCTTGTACTCCGGAATCTTTCCGATGGGATCGAGCGCCGGATTGGTCAGCAGGTTGACCGCCGCCTCATGAAAGTGGAAATTCATGAAAACCGTCCCCCGGTCGGAGCGGGTGGTGATTTTCGCCTTGGCCTGCAGCGTGCCGCGCCGTGAGGTCACCTTGACGGTCTGACCGTCCGCGATGCCGAGCTTATCCGCATCCGCCGGGTTGATCTCAACGAGGGATTCGGGACAGCGTTCCATCGAGCCTTTGGAAAGCCGCGTCATCGTGCCGGTATGGTAATGGTAGAGGACCCGACCTGTCGAGAGGATGATCGGATACTCGGCGTCCGTCTGTTCCGCCGGTGGGATGTACTCGACGGCGTGAAAGAGGCCGCGACCCCGGCTGAATCGGTCCTTGTGGAGGAAACGGGTTCCTGGATGGTCCGTGTTGGGGCAGGGCCACTGGATTCCCTGCTCTTCGAGACGCTCATAGGTGATGCCCGCATAGCTCGGCGTGACGCTGTTGATCTCTTTCATGATATCCGCTGCCGAGGCATAAGACATCGGGTAACCCATCTTCACGGAGATTTCGGCGATGATCTCCCAGTCGGCCTTTGCCTGTCCCGGCGCAGGGACCGCGGCTCGGACGCGCTGAACCCTTCTTTCCGTGTTGGTGAAGGTGCCGTCCTTTTCCGCGAAGCATGCGGATGGAAGGACCGCGTCGGCCAGCATTGCCGTCTCCGTCAGGAAGATATCCTGAACGATGAGCAATTCGAGGTGATTCAACGAGGCCTCGACGTGGGCGAGATCCGGATCGGACACCATCGGGTTTTCGCCCATGATATAGAGGGCCTTGATCTCTCCCTTGTGGGCGGCGTCCATGATTTCGACGATGGTTTTCCCCGGTTTGGAGGGAAGTGTTGCGTTCCATGCCTTTTCAAACCTGGCGCGCACCTCATCGTTCGCGACCGGCTGATAGGCGGGGAACACGTTCGGCAGCGCCCCCATGTCGCAGGCGCCCTGGACGTTGTTCTGACCACGGAGCGGGTTGACCCCTCCTCCTTCGATCCCGACCATCCCGCAGAGCATGGCCAGATTGGCACAGGACTTCACATTGTCCGTTCCGGTGATGTGCTGCGTCATGCCCATCGCATAGAGGATGGAGGCCTTGGCGGCCTTCGCATAGAGGCGCGCGGCGGCCTTCAAATCCTCCGCGGGGACCCCGGAGATCTCCTGGACCCGCTCGGGTGTGTAGGCGGCGACCGTCTTCTGAAGGGCTTCAAATCCTTCCGTCCGGTTTTCCACGTATTCCCTCGCGTAGAGCCCCTCGGCAATGATCACGTTCATCAGTCCGTTCAGGACCGCCACGTCCGTTCCCGGTTTCTGCCGGAGCCAGATCGTCGCATACTTGACCAGGTCGATCTCCCGGGGATCGATGACGATCAGCTTGGCGCCGCGTTGCCGAACGGCCCGCTTGACCCGCGATGAGATCACCGGATGATTTTCCGTCGTATTGGTTCCCGTCGCCAGGATCACGTCGGTATATTCGATCTCTTCGATCGAATTGGTCATTGCACCGCTTCCGAATGCGGCGGCCAGACCGGCCACCGTCACGGAGTGTCAGAGACGGGCGCAATGGTCGACATGGTTGGTGCCGATCCCCGCGCGCATGAATTTCTGGAAGAGATAGTTCTCCTCGTTCGTGCAACGGGCCGAGGAGAAACCGGCGATGCTTTCCGGTCCGGACTTCTTCTTGATCCCGGCCAAACGTTCCGCAATGAAATCATAGGCCTCCTCCCAGGTAGCCGGGACCAACTCGCCACCTTTTTCTTTCCGGATCAGGGGGCTCTTCAGGCGGTCGGGATGGCCGACGAAGTCGAGGCCGAAGCGTCCCTTGACGCAGAGGCTACCCTCGTTGGGCTGCTGGTACGCCCGGTTGCCGGTGACCTTGATGATCCGGTTGTCGTGGATATTCAGATCCATCTGGCAGCCGACGCCGCAGTAGGTACAGGTCGTCTTGACCTTCTTGATCTCCCAGGGGCGTCCCGCGAAACGGGCCTGCTTGAAGGTCAGCGCCCCGACCGGACAGGCGTCGACGCATTCGCCGCAGAAATAACAATCGGAATCGATGTAGTCCGCATCGAAGGCCGGGCCCACCTTGGCGCGATGGCCGCGACGAGAGAAGTCGAGAATCTCATTGACCTGGATTTCGTTGCAGGCTCGGATGCAGCGGCCGCAGAGAATGCACTTGTTGAGATCCCGCTGGATCACCGTGTTGGTTTTTTCAATTTCGTATCCCGGGGGATCGACGTTGAACCGGGGTTTCTCGATGCCCAGCCAGTAGACCAGGTTCTGCAGTTCGCAGTTGCCGTTCTGTTCGCAGGTCAGGCAGTTGTGATCTCCGGAGGCCCAGAGCAACTCAACGATGAGTTTTTGCGAAGCTCTGATCTTTGGAGTATCGGTCTTGATGATCATCCCGGGACTGACCGGCATGCAGCAGGAAGCAACCAGAGATCTTGCCTTTTCGACTTCGACGACGCAGACACGGCAGGCGCCCACGTTCGTCGTTTTGGAGTAGTGGCAGAGTGTCGGAATGTAAATGCCCTGCTCCCGGGCCACATCCAGGATGGTCTGGCCGGGCGCAGCTTCCACATCCCTTCCGTCAATATTCAGGGGAATCTTTTTTTCCATCTTATGCTCCTTCCGCCCCGAAGCGAGGCTTTGTCATGATCCAATGATCCCGTTGCCGCGCCAGCTTCTTATATCTCTACGTCACACCGCAGGCACCGTTTCGATTCCTTGATCGCATCTTCCAACGTAAATCCCAGCTCCACTTCGATGAAACTTTTCCTGCGCTCGGGGCCGTGAAGCTCCGGCATCTTCGTCTGCGGGGCCTCGGGATTGTCCTCGTCGAGGACAAACGGAATGACGATTTTCTCCTCGGCAGGCTCCTCGTAGGCGGGTTCGCCGTTTTGCTTGCGGATGGCGCCGTCGATCTCCTTGGCGGCCTGATGTCCGGCGGCAATGGCCCCGATGACCGTATCGGGGCCCGTCAATGCATCGCCGCCCGCATAGAACTTGGGGTTCGTCGTCTGGGAGGCGCTTCCCTTGGCCAGATCGAAGGTACTCCACTTGTTGACCGATATGCCGCTCTCCGTCGGGACGAACGACATGTCGGGAACCTGGCCGATGGCGGCGATGACGGCATCCGCGCCGAGCGTGAAGTCGGAACCCTCGATGGGCACCGGTTTTTTACGACCGCTGCGGTCGAATTCCCCGAGCTTCATTCGCTGGCAGGCGATGCCGATGACCTTCCCGTTCTTTTCCACGATGTTGAGCGGGGCGACGAGGAAATCGATCCTGATCCCTTCCTCTTCCGCCGCCTGAATTTCCTCGACAGCCGCGGGCATGTCCTTGCGCTCGCGGCGGTAGAGGATCGTCACATCCGCGCCGAGGCGGGCCGCGCAGCGGGCCGCGTCGATCGCCGAGTTGCCGCCGCCGATGACCGCCACTTTCGAGCCGAGGCTTTTCTTGCCCGTCGTCCAGGCGGTTTCGTGGGCATTGAAATCCCGGAGGAATTCGACGCCGCCGTAAACGCCTTGGAGTTCCTCGCCGGGGACGCCCATCTTCTGGCTCTTGTGCGCGCCGGGCGCCAGATAAATATAGTCGAACTCTTTTTCCAGCTTTGCGAAGGGGATGTCTTTGCCGACCCGCTTCTTGCATTGGATATCCACGCCGAGAGCCCGCACATCGTCGATCTCCTTGGCCAGGATATCACGCGGCAGTCGGTACGAGGGAATCGCCCAGCGGAGCATGCCGCCCGGTTCGGAAAGCTCTTCGAACACCGTGATCTTATACCCACGGATGGCCAGATCCCTCGCTGCCGTCAACCCGGCGGGTCCGGCGCCGACCACGGCAATCTTCTCCTTGCGGGTGACCGGAACGGCCTCGATCTTGGGCCGCGGGGCGTTGTCGGAAATGAACCGCTTGAGGAACTTGATGGCAATCGGCTCGTCCATCTTTCCGCGCCGGCACTTGAACTGGCATTTGTGGTCGCAGACGCGTCCGCAGACCGACGGGAAGGGGTTTGTCCGGAGCATCACCTTGTAGGCGTCCTCCAGTCGGTCCTCCCGGATCAGGGCGATGTAGGAGGGGATGTCCATCTCGACGGGGCACGCGTTCTGGCAGGGAGATTTGAAAAGGGCCGTACAGACGCCTGCCGAACAGCGGTGCTTGTAGATGTGGTCTTCGTATTCGTTACGGAAATAACGCAGCGTGCTCAGGACGGGATTCGGGGCCGTCTGGCCCAGTCCACAGAGGGATGCGTCCTTGATGATGGCCGCCATCTCCTGGAGGAGCTCGATATCGCCGGCCTTGCCCTTGCCCTGCGTGATGCCTGTCAAAATTTCGAGCATTCTTTTGGTTCCCTCTCGGCAGGGGGTGCACTTTCCGCAGGATTCGTCCTGGCAGAAGTCCATGAAGAAGCGGGCCATATCGACGGCGCAGGAGTCCTCGTTCATGACGATCAGACCGCCGGAACCCATGATGGCGCCCAGTTCGGCCACCTTTTCATAATCGATCGGGGCGTTGAGATGCTGCACGGGAATCATGCCACCCGAGGGTCCGCCGAGCTGGGCGGCCTTGAACCGCTTTCCCTTGGGAATGCCGCCGCCGATGTCAAAGACGATGGTGCCGAGGGGTGTTCCCATGGGAACTTCCACGAGACCGACATTGTTCACGTCGCCGGTGAGCGCGAAGACCTTGGTCCCCTTGCTCTTTTCCGTGCCGACGCCGGCGTGCCAGGCGCCGCCGCGGAGCAGGATCTGTCCGATGTTGGCCAGGGTCTCCACGTTGTTCAGGATGCTCGGCTTCTGCCAGAGGCCCGCCACGGCGGGGAAGGGGGGTCTCGGTCGCGGCATGCCGCGTTTCCCCTCGATGGAGGTCATGAGAGCCGTTTCTTCGCCGCAGACAAAGGCGCCGGCGCCCTGGTAGATTTCCAGGTCGAAGTCGAATCCCGTTCCCAGGATATCCTTTCCCAGAAGGCCGTATTCCTTGGCTTGGCCGATCGCAATGTTCAGGCGGTGGATGGCCAGCGGATACTCGGCCCGACAGTAGATGTAACCCTGATGGGCGCCGATGGCCTTGGCGGCGATGACCATCCCTTCCAGAACCGCATGGGGATCGGCTTCCAGCACGCTCCGGTCCATGAAGGCGCCCGGATCTCCTTCGTCGGCGTTGCAGAGGACGTACTTCATATTCCCGGGCGAAGCGGCGGCGAACTTCCATTTCATTCCCGTCGGGAAACCGGCGCCTCCCCGGCCGCGGAGACCGGAAACGAGGACCTCCTGGACGATTTGATCCGGAGTCATTTCGGTCAGGGCTTTGGCCATGCCGGCATAACCGTCACGGGCGATGTACTCATCGATTTTCTCCGGGTCGATCAGGCCTCGATTCCTGAGAACCCGCACATCCTGGAGGGCGAAGAAGGGGATTTCCTGCATCGTGGGGATGATTCCCGCGGTGACCGGCTCACGGTAGAGCAGTCTTTCCAGGACGCGTCCCTTGACCAGATGCTCCTCCACCAGTTCAGGGACATCCCCGGGTTTGATCATCATGTAGATGACGCCTTCCGGATAGACGACCATGATGGGGCCCATGGCGCAGAAACCGTTGCAGCCGGTTTCTACGAGTTTGATTTCTTCGGACAGGCCCCGTTTATCCAGTTCGGTGATCAATTCCTTTTTTACCGCGAGGCTTCCTGATGCATGGCAGCCTGTTCCTCCGCAGAGCAACAGATGTGATCGAAAAACTTTCATGTGGATTTCATCCTCCTTCACATGTGGTTATCATTTCGGCGGGGCTTCCGTCGTCGAAAGCCGCAACGCGTCGACTCTTCTATTTGACGACCTCCGCGCCCCTGGCCAGGACAAACGGGGTCTGGATCTCACCCTCCAGAACATGTCTTTTGAAGATCTGCCTCATCTTGTTGGGATTGACATATTCATACTTGATCGGTTCCTGACCGAGGATTTCCACCGTGACCAACGGTTCGCGGCTGCAGAGGCCCATGCACCCGGAGGTTGTTACCGAGATATCCGATACGGCCGCCGCCTCGATTTCGCTCATCAATATGTCCATGACTTCCTTGGCCCCGGAGGCGATCCCGCAGGTTCCCATGTGAACGGTGACCTTGACCCGATTGGAGCCGTCACGCAGGGCGGTTTCGGCATGAATCCTCTCCTTGATTTTTTTCAAATCTTCAATCTTCAGCTTCGCCATAGTCTTTACCTCGTTAGTTGTATTGGCTGAGTACGTCTTTGAGTTTCGATGGTTTCATACGACCGTGGACATCTTCATCGACAACGACCACCGGTCCCAGGCCGCAGGCGCCCAGGCAGCGGACCGACTCGAAGGTGAACCTTCTGTCCGGGGTCGTTTCGCCTTCTTTGATGCCGAACTCCTTCCTCAGCGCCTCCGCCAGCGCCTTGCCGCCGCGGACGTAACACGCCGTTCCGAGACATACGCGGACCGTATGCCGGCCGCGCGGCTTCATCGTGAAGAAGGAATAGAAGGTGACCACGCCATAGACCCGGCTGAACGGAAGATTCAATCCATTGGCGACCTTTTTTTGAACGGAAACCGGCAGGTATTCCAGCGCAACCTGCGCCTCTTCCAGAACGGGGATGAGCCCGCCAGGCTTTCCTCGGTGTTTGGCGATAATGGCGTCCAGTTTTTCGATCTGTTCTGCAGTAAATTCCTTCAACAGTTCAATGTCTTCCGCATTCATGTGGTGTATCCTCCTTCAAGATGATAAGAGCTTTTTTGCCTCTGTTCCTATTCCGCTGAGACCCTCAACAATGTGTTGCCGGATAAATTTCATGACTTCCGGATGATTTATCGGTATCTCTCCGATTTCGTTTCGAATTTCCCGTGTGTCCAAGAGAAAGACTTTCCCTTCGCATTCGTGCCGGCAGACGAAATCGACGCCGGCATTGCCGGCGATCAACGCCATCAGCGCTCCCGTCAGATCGCCCAGCGGCTGTCGGTCGATATGGCCGAGCCCGAAGCTCACCGCCACGCGGGTTCCCGCCCCCTCTCGTGACTCAATCGTAAAGCTTCCGCCTGCTCTCTCCGCCGCTTCCGCAAGCATCGGCAGACCCAGACCGACCCTCCTGACCTTCTTGGAGGTGTAAAAAGGATCCATCGCCTTTTTAAGGGTTGTCGGATCCATTCCCGCGCCGTCATCCCGGATCTCGATCAAAAGTCGATCCTTCCCCCGGTTTTCGGCAATATCGATGAATATCGTTTTTGCCCCGGCCCTGACGGAGTTTTCCGCAATGTCCAGAATATGCAGCGCCAGCTCCAGCATCAGTGATCCGTTATGCCGCGACCCATCAATCCGGAAAAGGCCATTTTCAGTTCGCAAACCGAGGGCGACTCCATCAAAAAATCCGTAAAAACCCTTCCGATCTCCTCGCGTCGATGCGCGTCGGACGACGTCAGAAAGGCATATCCGGAAAGCTCGGGGTAATGTCCTCGCGCTCTGGCCAGTCCTATTCTTCCGGAGATTTCGAGCGCGTCGAAAGGAACTTCCGGATCGATAAAACCGAGTTGGCTTATCACACTGAAGCTCTCCCGGTCAATATGAGAAGCAACAGCGAGACCTCCGAAGTCATGAATATGGCAAACCAGGTCCGCCAGGGGAAGTTCCGTTGCCCCGATCAAGAGCCTTTCGTTAAACCCCTCCACTTCGTCCAGTTCATTCACGATCGCCTGGCAGCCGAAACGATTCTCATCGTTCGCTCCGGGCAGATGGGCATAAACAATCTCCTGCAGACGCTGCAGGCCATCCATTTTGTCAAAGAGCGCAAGCAGATGAACCTCTTCCCGGCTGGCGACCTCCATGCCGGGGAGAACAGCCAGGTCGCGCCCCCGTGCCGCCCGGATCACGTGAGGGGCATTTTCCGATGCGTTGTGATCACAGACGGCAATTACATCCAGTTTCTCAGCCACGGCTCGTGCGACGACAGCGGTCGGATACATATCCAGACCGGCACAGGGAGAAAGACAGGTATGCACATGGAGATCACAACGAAAAGCCCTGATCATATCCAGAGGATGCCCCTTTCCTCGTTGCGATGGCTATGCCTCCCGTGGGTGGATCATCCGATGGACTCTGCCCGCCGTCTCGAAAGCCGGCAGATCCGTCGTCAAAAGCGGGATGTTTTCCAGGGCGGCCTTCTCCAGCGTGTCCGTCGCGGGTTCGGCGCCCCGAACCAGAATGATTCCGGCGAGATCCTTAAGGCTGGCCACCGCGATGATATTTTGATGCGTCTGACGGGTGATCCAGAGGTCACCCTCCCGGCTGTTGGCCATCACATCGCTCAAAAGATCGCCGACGTATCCCCCCCGGACCTCGACCCCCAGCCGGTTCTCTCCCGATTTCACGCGGAGTTGCAATGCCTGTACGATGGTTTCGAGATTCATATTCTGTCTCCGGTTTTAAGGGTCCTGTCCCTGTTGGATATGGATGATCATTTTCAGGCGGGTTCCTTTGCCTACGTCGGATGAAATGTGAAAGATGTCCGAAAAATTGCGGATATTGTTCAGTCCCATGCCGGCGCCGAACCCCATCTCCCGGATCTTGTCGGTGGCGGTGGACCAGCCCTGCTGAATAGCCAGGCGGATATCGGGAATTCCCGGACCCTCGTCCATCGCTTCGATCTCGACATGTTCCGGAAGCACATGGAGCCGGATCATCCCATGCCGGGCATAGGAGACAATGTTGATCTCCGATTCATAGGTGATGACGGCCGCCATCCGAACCACATCATTATTGATTCCCATCCCTTTGAGGATGGTTTTGATCTTTCCCGAAACCCGGCCCGCTTCGTCAAAATTGCCTCCATTGACGGGAAAGCTGTGCTCGCATAAATGTTGTTCACAAACGGACACGGCGCCCATCCACTTTCTGCGTGGAACCGACGATCCCCTTTTCGTACAGCCGACCTGCCGATTCGAAAAGAATATACCTTGTCGAGAGAACGGGGATGTTTTTATCCGATGCGGCGCGGAGGGTTTCCGGAGGCGGTTTCTTCCCTCGAACCAGGATGATTGCCGCGATGTCCAACACATCGGCCGTACGGATGACCTGAGGATTGGTCAAACCCGTCAACAGGAGGCAGCCGGAATCGGCGAAGGCCAGCACATCGCTCATCAGGTCGGCGCCGAAAGCCGTATGGACCTCCATATCAAGCTTGTCGGCCCCGACAAGTACCTCGGCGTCGAGAATTTTCTGTACCTCACGAAGGAGCAATCGTCACCTTCTTCCTCAGTCGGCAGGGAACCCTTCCCGGGGTCCAAAATGTTCCGGGATGGGCAGGCAAACGTTTTCGCTTCGGATCAAGCGAGGGCGCGTCGATCATCCGCCTTCTCGAGATTACCGCGTAAGCCGTTTGCATACAAAAGACCCGACACGTCAAATTGAAGAAAACGGGTTGCCAAAATCGGGACATTCAGTTCTTCCGCCAGTTGAATCACCTCCGGTGGAGGAATCTTTCCCCTGACCATGACGATTGCCGTGATTTCCAACAGATCGGAAGTTCTGACCACCTGTGGACTGGTCATTCGGGTCAGAAGAATGTGCCCCGCTTTCCCGAAGGCCAGCAGATCGCTCATGGTATCGGCGGCGAAGGCGCGGTGTACTTCCTTATGCATCTGATTCCCACAGGACAAAATCTCGGCATCCAGCAGGTTCCTTATTTCCTGGAGAGTCATAGTCGTTCCTTCATAACATGTACATTCAACGCCATATTCTCCTGACGGGGCACACGTTCAACATCTGCCGGAACGATGAACCTTTTACATATATGAGAAACGGCTTGAAGCATTTTATCCATGATAACAGCAGCAAATTAAATGCCAAAATAAAAGGACCGTTTCCCTGAACAGGAATGAAGCTCAAAAATTCATCCAAAGTCGATGATAAGGCGGTTTCCGCCCGTCCGGATGAAATAAAAATCGGTCTGTCTCTGTATTCTCGGCATTGGACGCGACCCGCTTTCCACCCGAAAGTGCGGTATGCGCAGCCTTCGAAAATAGGGATACGGGTGAAAAAGCATTCCGGGGCACGGCTTACGGACGTGCGAAGGAAGCACGCCTGTGCACTTCAAGAACACCCCAATGTTTTGTCTCATCCCGCCAAATAACGAAGACCATCAAGACGACGGTGCTGGTTCGCCTATCATAATCCCGTGGGAGTGTCAATAAAATTGCACAAAGTGATCGTCCAGAAATATCCAGAATTTAAGTTGATTCTTTTTCGGTCTTGATTCGTTTTCGTCCGGCGGTGACCGGTCCACAAAAAGTCTTTGCTTCTCCACGTCATTTACGTTAAAAAATAACATGCATCATCTGATCGATGACTATCTCAATTACCTTGCCGTTGAGAAGGGTGCTTCCCGCAATACGATTGAGGGGTACAGCCGTGATTTGGGGCGGTATGCGGAATTCGCCGGCGATGAGGGAATCAGCGGGATCGATACGGAGGGGCTGATTTCCTTTTTAGCGTCACTGCAGAAAGAAGGGCTTGCGGCCAATTCGGTGAATCGCGCCTTGGCGGCCGTTCGGGGGTTTTATAAATATCTCCTCAGGGAGAAGAAGGTTGATCATACCCCGGTTGCCCGCATTGAGCTTGGCCGGGCTTGGATGCGGCTTCCCGATGTGCTGAGCCGGGAAGAGATGAATTTGCTGCTGGCGCAACCCGGTGAGGAAACCCCGACGGAATGTAGGGATGGAGCGATGCTGGAACTCTGCTACGCGACTGGGATCAGGGTGTCGGAGCTGATCGGATTGACGCTAAACAGCATCAACTGGCAGGTGGGATATCTGGTTGCCATGGGCAAGAGAGAGAAGGAGAGGATCGTTCCGATCGGGCGCACGGCGAATGATCGAGTCAAACGTTATCTGGATGGGGCCAGGCCCCTTTTACTCAAAGGGAGAGACAATGATCGGCTGTTTTTGAACCGGTCGGGTCGGGGAATGACCCGTCAGGGGTTTTGGAAAATCGTTAAAAAATATGCGGCAAAGGCAGGCTTGGGCAAGAGGGTTCATCCCCATATTTTCAGGCATTCCTTTGCAACGCATCTGCTGGAGGGGGGGGCCGATCTGCGTTCCGTGCAGATCATGCTGGGCCATGCCGACATCTCCACGACGCAGATCTATACCCATGTGACGCGGGAACGCCTCAAAGAGGTTCACCGAAAATATCATCCTCGGGGTTGAAAAACGTTTTTGGATGGCGGTTCAGGAAGGAATCAGCTTGATAAAGGGGTAGAAAACGATGGAATATGGGTCGGGTAAGGAAAAAACGCCTGCGGGAAAAGGACGAAGATCGACGCCAATCTGGATCGTTATCATGATTCCAGTCGTTTTGGCGGTCGCCGGTTTGGCGATTGGATTATTCTATCCGGAAAAGGGGCGGTGGATCTCTGAAGGACTGACCCGGATCGGGAACACCTTTTCCTTTGTCGTTCTCGGTCGGCAGCCCCATTTCTACGCGCTCATCGTGGAGAAAAACGGAAAGGACTACCGTCTGACTTCCCACGATACCTTTGATGTTTCTTACCGGGACGAATTCATCATCAAGGATATATCGTCCGATGTTATCTTCGGTGGCGGGATTGACGTGGATGTCGAAGGGCTTGGCGACAAGAATGACATGGGAAATCTTCTCAAAGGGATCGATCTGGTCGACAAGGCGGTTCTGAGCGGTCGCAAAGGCGTTGGGGAAAAAAAGCCGGGTGGGTTCTTCATGAGCATTACCTATCAAGATGATCCGATAGCCTCTATTCCGATCCGGATACAGATTACCCCGCAGGACTGGCTGCGCTATGCCCGGAGTTCCGGGAACCAGAAGGTTCAGATCGAATACCTCAAAAGGGCGATCGAGATGAACCGGGAAGATACGAACGTGCGCCGGATGCTGGCATCGATCTATTTCCGTGCCGGGATGACGGGAGATGCGATTGCCCAGTACAAGGCGATTCTTGTCCTGAAACCGGATGATCCGGTCATCCTGGCGGAATTGGCCAAATGTTATCTGAAAATAGGACGTTACGAGGAGTCGATCCGGATTGCGGAACGCTCGATCAAGGCGAATCCCAAGGATGATGCCGTTCTGGCGGACATGGCCATGGCCTGGGAACGGCTTGGGAACTGGGAAAAGGCCATCTCCGCTTACATGGCCTCCCTGAAGATACGACCGGAAAATCCCGTGGCCATGTTTAAACTGGGCGAGGCCTATGAGAAAACCGGCCGGCTTCCCAAAGCCGCCGAACAATATCGTTTGGTCCTGGAAAGGGTGCCGAAAGCCGACCATGTGGCGGCCGCCCTTGCGAGCGTTTCGTTGAAGATGGGGAATTTCGACGAAGCGATCCGGTGGCATCTTGAGGTGCTGAAAAGACAGCCCAAAAATGCCGCCGTCTATGCCAATCTCGGTGTGGCCTATGGCGGCAAGGGACGTGCCAGGGAGGAGATGGAGAGCTACCGAAAGGCGATCGAACTGAATCCGAATGACCCGGTGGTTCGCTTCAATCTCGCGGCCGCGCTTGAAAAGGCAAAGCGGGAACCGGATGCGGTTCGCGAATACCAGAAAGTCCTTGATTTGAAACCCGGAGATACGGACGCGATGGAGAGACTGGCCTCCCTCCATTTCCAGGGCAGACGGTTCGCGGAGTCGGCGACGCTTTATGAAAGGCTGGTCAAAATCAACCCCAAAAATTCTCTGTACTATACCCGTCTCGGTTTTGCCTATGCGGAGCTGAAGAAGCCGGCCCAGTCCACCGCGAACTATGAAAAGGCGATTCGATCGGGCGCCAAGGATCCCCAGATCCGGCAGAACCTGGCCCTTACCTATGCGCAGATGGGCAAAACCAAGGAGTCGATCGCGATGTACGAGAAGATTGTCGCCGTGAAACCCACGACCCCGGCTTTAAACACCTTGGCGGATGCCTATATGAAAGAAAAGCAATACGACAAGGCTGTCGGAATCTATAAAAAGCTGATCGATCTGAATCCGAAGAAGGCTTCCGGCTATGCGAGCGCCGCTCATGCGTACGGACTCAAGGGCGATGTGGATCGGCAAATCGAATACTACCGGATGTCGCTCAAGCTGGATCCCGAGGACGATGAGGTGCATGCGAATCTCGGGGAGGCCTATGAGAAGAAAGGTCTTTTTGAGGAGGCGCTCAAGGCCTACACGACGGCGTACGAACTGAATCCCGATTTGACGAGGGTAGGGCGGCGGATCCCGCAGATGAAGATCCGGATCCTGCAGCGGAAACATTA
>JAQTRB010000191.1 GCA_028712015.1 Syntrophales bacterium | reverse complement strand
AGATGGAGACCGAGGAAGGCGCCCAGGAGGCGATCAAGAAGTTCAACGGCGGCGACCTGGATGGGAAAACCATTACCGTGAACGAAGCGCGGCCGAAAACCGAATCCGGCCCCAAACGGGATAACCGAGGGGGCGGAGGCTTTCGGGGCGGTCGTGGCGGCGGGGGCGGTCGTGGCAGATATTAGCCTCGACATCAGGGAAATCCGGCACGGATTTCATAAACCTGCGGATTGATGTCGACGGGACGAAGTTTCCTTTGATTTTTAGGGATAAAGCCGGTGGCGATGGGTTTGAAACCCGATGCCGCCGGCTTTTTTTATATCCTGAGAAACGAGGAGTGCTCCACTGTCTATGCGAAAAAAGATCTGGTCCTAAGATTCGAGTTGTGTCGTCTCGCTCTTTGGCGACATGACGTAAAGGTGCGAAAAGGTCGAATCTTCGGCCGCCCCGTGCCAGTGCTTCTCGCCCGCGGGAATGAAGATGACGTCCCCGGGGATCACCACGACCTCTTCCGCCTCGGTTGCGACAATGCCCTTCCCTTCGGTCACGATGAGAACCTGTTCGATGGTATGGCTATGAAACTTGTTTCTGACTCCCCGGGCAAAATTGACCTGCCTGATCGAGAAAAGCTCGCTCTCGTCGGTGCCCACATAAGTTTGCATGGTGACGGGACCGGTGAAAAGAGGAGTTACCGCCGGTTTCTTCGCTGCCTGAGTCATCTTGATCACTTTCATATTCATCTCCTTATTATTATTTTGCGTTCAGACGAAAAAACAAAGTAAATAAAGGAAAAGAGGTGACCGATTTGAGAAGTCCCCCCGCTTCCATCAGTCCCCCTCGGCAGGGGAATCACCATCGGGCGCTTCCGCGATCGGTTCACAGAGGAGGGATCGGGTCTTGCGATCCACCCCCTCCAGAGGATCGATCTCGGTATCCTGGACGACGCCAAGCTCCCGGAACTTTCGGGCCGTCACCAGGACGCGACTTTCGAAGGAGCCGACGGCATTGTTGTACGAAGAGACCGCACGATCGAGGTTTTTGCCGAGATCGGAAAAGTGGCCGGTCAGCGTCGCGATCCTTTCATAGAGGGATTTTCCCAAGCGGCTGATCTCCAGCGCGTTTTCGGCAATCTTCTCCTGGCGCCAGCCGTAGGCGACCGCGCGGAGAAGGGCGATCAAGGTGGTCGGCGTGGCCAGGATCACCCGTTGCTCGGCGCCGTACTCGATCAAGGACGGATCCTGCTCCAGTGCGGCGCTGAAGAAGGTTTCTCCCGGCAGGAACAGGACGGCGAATTCCGGCGTAGGCCGGAATTGATCCCAATAAGCCTTCGCGCCGAGCGCCTGGATGTGGGTGCGGATCTGCCGGGCATGATCCTTAAGGCGGGAGATCCGGCCGGTTTCATCCGCTGCCTCCAACGATTCCAGATAGGCTTGGAGCGGTGCCTTGGCGTCGATGACGACATTCTTGCCGCCCGGGAGGCGGACGATCATGTCGGGCCGGAGGCGGCCGTTTTCCGTCGATGCCGTCTCCTGTTGGACGAAGTCGCAGTACTCGATCATCCCCGCCATCTCCACAACCCGTTGAAGCTGAATCTCGCCCCAGCGTCCGCGGACGGCCGGGGTGCGAAGGGCGCGAACGAGGTTGGCCGTTTCGCCTTGGAGCTGCTCCTGGGTCAAGGCCAGGGAGCGGATCTGTTCGGTCAGTGTCGCGTAGGCCGAAGTGCGCTGGTTTTCGATTTCGCGAATTCGAACATCGACCTTTTCCAGGGAATCTTTCAGGGGTTTGACGAGTTCGTCGATGGCGGATCGACGCTGATTGAGATCGGCCCGGGCGTTTTCCTGGTATTTCTCCAGTGTCGTTCGCGCCAGTTCCAGAAAAGATTGGTTGTTGGTCCGGAGCGCCTCGGCGGAAAGGGCGCTGAAGGCATCCGAGAGCCTACGGCGGGCATCCTCCAGCAGGGCGAGTTTCCCCTCGCCGGCCTTGCGTTCCTCCTCCCGCTGGGTTTCGGCTTCCGTCACCAGATTCCGGAGATCGCTGTTTTCCGTCTGAAGATCCCGGATGAGCTCCTCCCGCATGGCGACGGTCGATTCCAGCTCCGGGATCCGCGTCGTCTTCTCCTCGGCGGCGGAACGCCGTTCAGCTTGCCGAGACAACTCTTCCCTCAGGGCGGCCATTTCCGACTGCGCTTCGTCCAGGTTGTCGTTGGCCTGTTGCAGAAGTTCCTCCCGTCCCCGGAGACGCTCGGCAAGGGCAGCCCGTTCCGTTTCGGATGCCTGGCGGACGGCTTCCGCCGCGCTTCTGATGCGCGGCCAAAGAATCAGGAAGACAAGAACGCCTCCCGCAATCGCCCCGAGGATGCCCGAACCCATATCCATCTCCATCCCGTCCTTCCTTGCCCAAATACACCCGGTAGGTTGCTGGTCAATGCTCATCCATTCAAGTTGCGCTGCAACCCTCTGCGCTCAAAGGACTTCCTTGAATCTTCATCCGTAGCCCAACTCCTCCAAACGTTTCTCGTCGATGCCGAGAAAGTGGGCAACCTCATGAACCACGGTGATTTCGATTTCTCGTTCAAGCTCCTCGAGCGTTTCGCACATCTCCTCGAGAGGCGCCTGGAAAATGTAGATCGTGTCGGGATAGGCGGGCGGCGGGGAAAAAAACGAGTGTTCCGGAAGGGAGGCTCCCCAGTAGAGCCCGAGGAGCGGTTCATCCGGGGGATAGCCCATCTCTTCCAGCATTTCCCGCGGCGGCCTCTCTCTTACGGTGAGGACGACGTTGTCCATCCTGTCTCGGATCTCCGCCGGGATATGCTCGTAAGCACGCCGGACGGCGCTATCGAACTCCGTCGATTTGAGCTTCATGATTCCTGCTTTCGCGAAGGAATGGTTCCGGTATATCCAAAATTGCGGTTGGTAACCTTCGGGAGATCGATTGGAGCCGGAAGATTTTGGCGGACGACGAATCGTCGCCCGCCAAAATTGCGATTATTTTTTATCTATTTCACCGTGTAGCCGCGGCCATCGAGGCAGGCGCTCATCGCCCTTTGGTAATCCGCGCGCTTCTCGATCTGCGACGATTCGGGCGAGCCGTATGGCTGTGTCGGATCGAAGCCCGTCTGTTCTATGGCCCAGCGGTGGCACGTATAACGATCGTCCGCCTGCTGCTGTTCACTTTGCCCCTGACGGGGATAGATGAACATCTGGTCCGACGACGGCGGCGCCTCGCTGACCTCTTCTCTCGGCGGATCTACGATGACGTAGCCGTTTCCCTGGTGCGCGTAATAGATTTCATTGGCATAATAGTAGGGTACGCCGCCGACCCAGATTGTCGAATAGAATGGGGGCAAGAAGGGCACGAAAAGACCAATCGGCGGGACAACGACAGTGAAAAGCGATCCGCGCGGCCGGTACCAGGCGCCGCCGGAGAAATAGTATCGTGTGCCGCCATGAATGATGACGCGGTGATCGCGCGGCAGCGATCGGATGACATGGCCGCGGGCCGGATAGTCTCGGTTATGGTGATATCGTGAATCACGGAATTGGCGGTTGACCGAGCGATGAGCCGGCTGCGGACTGGCCGGTCGATCGCGAAATACTCGACGATCCGGATAATCCGGCTGAGCCGCGGACGGTCGATTGCGGGAGACGCCCCGATCCGTGCGATCCGGCTGCACAGCGGCCGGTCGTTCGCGGGACACGCCGCGATCGGGGAGATCCGGTTGCGCCGCGGTCCAAGCCGTCCCGGAAAGCGCCACTCCCGACAACAGCGCCACCATCGCCCCAAACACAAAGCACTTGTATTTTCTTTCTGTTTTGATCATGGTTCTTCTCTCCTTGGAATCCAAGCAGGATTCTCGATAGTGTTTCATGCACCTCACTGCACGCTGTAACCCCGGCCTTCGAGGCAGGCGCCCATCGCCCGTCGGAAATCGGCGGCTTTTTCGTACAATTGGGCATCCTGCGTCCGGTTCCGCGCGGCATAGGCATCCTGCTGTCGTTGAGCGGCTTCTATCCTGGCCCCATCGGATGCGGCGCCGGCAATGGCGCCTCCCGCCGCGCCGATCAGCGCGCCCTGACCGGCATGGTGCGGCCCGCCGATCAATGCACCCAGCACCGCGCCGGCCACGGCGAGCGCGGCGGTATCGTACCCCATCGG
>JAQTRB010000190.1 GCA_028712015.1 Syntrophales bacterium | reverse complement strand
TCCAAGGGCTGGAGGGGATCGGTCAGGCCGATCTTATCGCCCGCGATCCGCTGGGTTTGAGAAACATTGTTCTGGCGAGAATGTCCCAGCTTCTTCCCAGCCGGGAGGCCCGGCTCTACCGGGGGAAGCTACTCTCCAAGGATGGGCGTCATCTGCTCGTCACGGCGGATCTCAAGGGTGCCGCGACCGACACCGCCTATTCACGGGCCATTCCCCCGCTGATCGCCGGTTTGGAGGAGAAGATCAACGGCGGCCAGCCCGTCGACGCGCCGCGTTTTGTCCTGACGCCCGCGGGGGCCTACCGCGCCGCGCTGGACAACGAGAACGCCGCCCGCCATGACATGAAAACGGCGACCCTGCTGACCCTGATCGGGGTCGCCGTCCTGCTCGTCATCACCTTTCCGCGGCCTCTCGTCGGTCTTCTCGCGCTGATTCCGTCGACCGCCGGCGCCGTTATCGCGCTGCTGATCTGCTCCTTTGTCTTTCCATCCCTGTCGATCCTCGCCGTCAGCTTCGGCGGGGCGATCATGGCCTTCACGGTGGATCTGGGGATCACCTATTTGCTGTTTCTCGACCGGCCCTGTGAGGTTTCGGGACGGCAGGCGGCCCGTGAGGTTCAGTCGGGAGAGATCCTGGCCGCGTTGACGACCATCGGCGCATTTCTGTTGCTGCTGCTGAGCCGGTTCGGCGTCATGGCCCAAATCGGCCTCTTCGCGGCCCTGGGGGCGGCCATTGCCTTTGCGTTTATCCATTGGATTTTCCCGCGGATGATTCCCATCATGCCGCCGGCGCTCAAGGCCCGTGACGGTCGCTTCGGCCGGGTTTTGGACAAACTCACCCTGCCGGGCGGAATGGCAAGGCCCGCCGCCGCCGCGCTCTTCTTTGCGGTCATGCTCTTTTTCGCCCGTCCCGTTTTTCAGGTCGACGTCGCCGCCATGAACTCGCTGAGCCGTGAGTCGATTGCCGCCGAAAAGACGCTCCAGCAGGTATGGGGAGATCTGACGAGCCGGGTTTACGTGATGACCGAGGGTAAAACCCTAGCCGAGCTGCAGGAGAAGAACGACCGCCTCTCCGGCATGTTTCGCGAGGAGCGCAAGCAGGGAACCCTGGAGGGGGCGTTTCTCCTTTCCGACATCTTTCCCGGAGAGAAGCTTGCCGGGCTCCGGGCGACGGACTGGAAAGCCTTTTGGAATCCCGAGCGGGTCCGCCATCTACAGCGGGAGCTGACGCGGATGAGCCGGGAAATGGGTTTTTCGATCGATGCCTTCTCCCCCTTTATGAGCTCTCTGGCGGCGTCGCCGCCGAATGCCGCTTCGGTTCCGGAGATGTTTGCGGGTCCCCTGGGGATCGCGGTGGAAGAATCCATGCTGGTTCAGGTTTCGCTGTTGACGCCCGGGCCGGCCTACGAGGCGGAGGCGTTCTTCAATCGCTTCGGAGGGACGAGCCTGGCGAGCCTCTTCGACGCGGGTCTCTTCAACCGGAGACTGGGGGATGTTCTTGTTTCGCTTTTCACCGAGATCGCCATCATCACCGGTCTGGGGATCATCCTGGTGGTTTTTCTGTTTTTTCTGGACTGGCGCCTCTCGCTGATCGTCCTGGCCCCGGTAGTCTTTGCCCTTGTCTGCACGCTGGGGACACTGAAACTTCTGGGCCGATCGATCGACATCCCGGGGATCATGCTCTGGATCGTCATCATGGGGATGGGGATCGACTATGGAATCTATTATACCTGTGCCTACCGACGGTATCTCGAGGAACGCCACCCTTTCATGGGGCTGATCCGCCGGGCGATGTTCCTGGCGGGGGCGACCACAATGATCGGCTTCGGCGTGCTGGCCTTTGCCCAACACGCGGTCCTCAAGAGCATCGGAATGACCTCATTGTTGGGAATCGCCTATTCCCTCCTGGGGGCCTTTCTGATCGTTCCTCCGCTGGTGAAATGGGCGCTGGTCCCCATGGATCTCCCGCCGGAAACCCTGGAGGCGGGATCTCGCCGTCACCTGGAACGGACACTGCTGCGGTACCGCCACATCGGGGCCTTCCCGCACCTTTTCGCCCGCTGGAAGATCCGTCTCGATCCGATGTTCCCTCGTCTGGCGTTTTTTATGAACTCCCCTTGCCGCGTTCTTGATGTCGGGTGCGGCTACGGCGTCCCTTCGGTATGGCTTTTGGAGCTCTTCCCCGAAGCCGCCGTGTACGGCCTGGATCCGGAGCGGGAACGGATCCGTGTCGCCGGGCGCGCCCTCGGTGCGCGGGGGGAGATGCGGGTAGGCCGGACGCCCGACGGTCTTGGGGAACTCCCGGGTGATTCGGATACGGCGCTGATCCTCGACGTCATCCACATGCTCAACGACGTCCAGTTGCGCCGGACCCTCAAGACGCTTCATGACAAGCTCATCCCCGGCGGCCGTCTCATCCTCCGGGCCACGGTCCCGCGGCGCCGCTTCCCTTTTTGGATGCGGAGGTTCAGGGAGATTCCTCTGATGAGGCGCAGGCCGTCGCCGCATTACCGGAGCCGCGAAAGGCTGGAAGCGATGATTCGCGAAGGGGGATTCACGATGCAAACCACCGAGGCCGTGCCGGAGAGAGAGGAAGTCTGGTTTGTTGCCGACCGGCCCGGGGGATCTCCGGAACGGGGGGGAGAACGACTCGGCTCCGCCGAAATCGCCGGGGAACCGGAGGCGTCCGTCCGGTCGTCCCGGAATGCCGGCGCACGGCCGCCGGAGGGAGGTCAGCCGTGAAGGACCTCTTCTACCGCGCGCTGATCGCGCTGGCGCGACGGTTCGGCAACCGGATCTTTCTGCTGTTCGCCTGGCCGGTGGCCACGGGATATTTCCTGTTCTTCCCGCGCCGCGTCGCCGTCAGCGTCCGCTTCTACCGCCGCCTCTTTCCCGGACGCGGGCGATGGTATCCGCTGCGGTGCGCATGGCGTCAGTATCACCGCTTCGTCCGCGTCTTTCTGGACCGCTCCCGCCTGGCCCACGGAGAAGACATTGCAACGACCTTTGAGGGTTGGGAGCATATCGTTTCGGCGACGGAAAGCGGACGGGGCGGGATCGTCCTCATGTCGCACGTGGGGAGCTGGGAGGTCGCCGCTCGGCTCTTGCTGCGCTACGGGAAAAAGCATCCCCGGATGAGACTTTTGCTCTATCTGGGGGCGAAGCACAAGGAGCAGATCGAACGACGGCAGAAGAAGAGCGTCGAAGAGATCGGGATCCGGGTCATCTCCGTTCCGGAAAACGGGGGTTCGGCCACGGACATCCTGGAGGGGCTGAATTTTCTGCGGGGGGGAGGGCTGGTCTCGCTGACCGGGGATCGATTGTGGAGCCGCGATCAGAAGGCCGTCACCGTCCGGTTTGCCGACGGCGAAGCCCGCATTCCGGAGATTCCCTATATCTTGGCGATGCTCTCCGGGGCGCCGCTGCTGATTTTTTTCGGATATCGGACGGGAGAAAGACGCTATCATCTCGTTGCGCATCCGCCGCTTTTTATCGCCGCGGCGTCACGGACGGAGCGCCGGACGGCCATCGAGTCGGCGGCCCAGATCTATGCGGATCTGCTGGCCCGAACCGTGCAGTCCCACCCCTGTGAGTGGTATCACTTCGAACCCTTTCTTGCGGATCCGGTCAATCGGCGGGGGAAGGGGTAATCGCGGTTTCCTTTTCCTTTTTCGGGCGGGAGGGGGCGGCGAGGAGCTGCTCGATCCGCTCCCGGTCGATCTTCCCGTTCGGCAGGACGGGAATGGCATCGACGATCCGGATCCGGCGCGGACGGCCGTAGGATTCGTCCAGCGACCGGATGGCCGACCGGAGATCGCGGGGCGGGAGATCGGTGGCCACCAACGCCGCGATTTCCGACCTCCGCGTACGGTTCTGCGGAAGGGTCGTGATGAAGGCGTCCGTGACCCCGGGGATCCGTCGAATCTTGTCCCGAATTTCCTCCAGGTCGACGCGCTTTCCGGCAACCTTGACGATGTGGTCCGCCCGTCCGAGGAACCGGAACCGGTTTTCGGCGGCGGGAGAGACACGGTCCGCCGTGAAAAAGAACCCCTCCGCATCGCGCGGCAGATCCGGAGAGACGAAATCCGAGCGGACGCAGAGACGCTCGGAGAGGATCTTCCAGTCGATACAGGTGTAGGGCACCCAGGATCCCTGAT
>JAQTRB010000189.1 GCA_028712015.1 Syntrophales bacterium | reverse complement strand
TCAACGCTCCCGCGGCGGTCAGCAGCATCCAGACCCCCAGGCCGATGAGATAGATCAGCTCGATCCCGTAAGAGGCGACGGTCAGCTCCCGCAACAGCGCAATCTGCCCGAGGAGGGAGACGAGACCGGTCAAAAACAGGATCATGACGTCGGCGATCATCATGGCTCCGCTTCGCCAAAGACGATCGCCTGGAAGGTCTGGAAGCTCGCCCCGTCTCGCCAGGCGTTAGACGAAAGCCCCGCCTTCTGGCTCAGGTGGCCCAGCATCTCATCCCTTCCCCAGCCCTGTTCCGGGGCGACCTGCGGGAGAAAGACGGCGGATCTTCCCCCTTTCCGGAGCAGCACGCCGTCCCGGCCGACAACGATCTCGTGCGGACCGGAGACCGGTTTCATCGGCGTCAGAACGGAGATTTCGACTTCCAGGTCGGGCAGTTCCCGGGCCGTCACGGGGCTGAAGCGGGGATCCTCGAAGGCGGACTGGAGGGCCATGGCCCCGACTTGTTCGGCGAGCGGCCGGTCCGGAACCATATGGCCGATGCAGCCCCGCAGGTTTCCGCGTTTCTTCAGCGTGACGAATACCCCGCGCGGTTCGCGCAGAATGGGGCTGGAGAACCGCGGAAGCGGGACCATTTTCAGCGCAAGGTATCGGGAAATCGTCTCTCGCGCCAAGCTCAGCAGGTATTTCCGGTCGGCGGGGCCGATCGTTTCGTCTGCCGCCGCGGTCGGCCTTGCAGTGGGGGTTTCCGGTTTCGAATCGGCGGCCAGCACGACCGCCCCGTAGCCGACGACCCGGTCCCGCTCGCCGATCGGGAGATTTCCGGAGTGGGCGTAACTGACAACCGTTCCCCCGAAGGCGCCCATCGCCTTGGCGGCGGCCATCGCGGCCATGATCGGGGCATCGCCGCAGGCGCAGGTGGAGAGGTTCGGAAGCCGCCGCGCCTCCTGTGCGCGGATGGTTGCCTGAAGGACCGCCGGATCGAGGGTGGCGACGGCCGCGAGGGTCTTCAAGTCCGCGTCCTCCGCATCTTTGGCTGACGGGTAGTGGGAGAGGTCGGAACTGGCGACGATCAGCGCCCGGCGCCCCTTCAGGACGGAGGCCAATGCCGTTCCGAAGCGGTTGCAAAAGGCGGCATCCGCTTGGCCGACGATCGCGGCGACGATCTTGGCCTGGGGAAAGAGGACCTGGACAAACGGAACCTGGACCTCGATCGAGTGTTCCCGGCGGTGCGGCCCCGCGTCG
Organism: Syntrophales bacterium; assembly: GCA_028712015.1. Classification (GTDB taxonomy): domain Bacteria; phylum Desulfobacterota; class Syntrophia; order Syntrophales; family UBA5619; genus UBA5619. The sequence continues at coordinate 2,923 of JAQTRB010000189.1, read as the reverse complement.
GCAACACAGTCGGGCGATGCGGCCAACAGGGCCGCCGTGATCTCCCCATCCGTGACGGCGGTGCCGAGGGGCGTTCGGAAACCGCCACCCGGATGGAGGGCGACCTTCCGGAGGCCGGGCGCCGTGTGGTTTGTCCCGAGCAGGACGACGACGTCATAGGCCCCGCCGCGGACCTGGTTCCAGCCGTCGGCGCAGATCTGGCCGGAGTAGACGTACCCCGCATGCGGGACGACGATCGCGAAGGGTTTTTTCACCTGCGCGGGCAGCGCGTCCCCCATGAACTTCTCCACGGCGAGTTTCAGGACGCTTGCCGATTCGGGGTAGAACTGTCCGGCGACGACGGGGGAACGCACCTCACTCTTCCCGTCCTGTCCCGTCATGCCGGTTGCGACCACCCCCAGGCTGAGGGCGACGATGGGGATGCCGAATTGCAGAATGGTCATGATCTCTCTCCTTTTCAATCAACTCCAGACGCCCGCGATCCCTCTTCCGCAGAAGCCGCAACGGCCGTTGCGGAGATGCGTTTCCACGGTGAAGAATCCGGAACGCCGGATGACGGCCCTCCCGCAGGAGGGGCAGCAGGTATGATTCCCCGGATGGCCCGGGACGTTTCCCACGTACACGTAACGCAGCCCCCGCCCCATCGCCGTCTCCCGGGCCCGCTCCAGCGTCGCCACCGGCGTCGGCGGCAGGTTCCGGAGCTGATAGTCGGGATGGAAACGGGAGAAGTGGAGCGGGACGTCGGGTCCGACCTCGCCCAGGATCCAGTCGATCAGGTCGTGGAGCATCTTCTCCGAATCGTTGAGCGTCGGGACGACGAGGTTGACGATCTCGAGATGGGCGCGGCTCCCGGCGATCCGCTTGATGCTCCGGAGAACCGGCTTCAGCTCCGCGCCGCAGACATCCCGGTAGAATACCTCGTCGTATCCCTTCAGGTCGATCTTGATCGCGTCCAGGACCTCGCAGAGTTCGGCCAGCGGCGTCTCGTTCATGATTCCGCAACTGATCATTACGGAACGGATTCCGCGTTTTCTCGCTTCCCGGGCGATGTCGATCATGTACTCCGCAAAGACCGTCGGCTCGTTGTACGTGAAGGCGATCACCGGCGCATCTTTACCGGCCGCGGCCGTCACGATGCGATCCGCGGGGATCGGGGGCCTCTGATAATCCTCCGGGGAGGCCTGGGATATCTCCCAGTTCTGGCAGAACTTGCAGTGCAACGGACACCCTGCCGTGGCCAGCGAGTAGGCCGCCGCGCCGGGAAGGAAGTGGTAGAACGGCTTCTTCTCGATCGGGTCGACATGGATGCTGACCGGCCGGCCGTAGACGAGGCTCTTCAGTTCGCCGCCGACGTTCATCCGGGTGCGGCAGCGGCCGCGTTCGCCCATCCGGATGATGCAGCCCTGAGCGCAGAGAAGGCACTTGACGATTCCGGCTTTATGCCGTTGACGCTTCCCCGCGAGGCGCTCTGGGGAGACGTGGCACGCGCGGCAATCGTTTCCGGCCGGCGGCACGGAGGTCCAGAAACGGGCCCGGGGGGCCAGGCGCACCAAGTCGGACCGGGCATCGAGCGCGAAGAGAAGACCGGCGTCGCCGTCCGCAAGCAGGCGCTCCCAGAAGGGGGAGGGGAGGCACAGCCCTGTCCCGCCGAGGATCGCGGCGATCCCGGCCAACGTTCCGAGAAAAGCCCGTCGGGAGATCATGGCCGGCCCCTTTCTTTTACATTTCCCGGCCCGCGCGGTCCCCCTCGTGGATCGCCTCCAGGAGTCGCCTCGGGCTCTTGGCGTCTCCGACGATGCGCCAGGGAATGCCGAGTCCGTTCAGGACCTCTTCCAGGCTGTTGGACGATTTGGCCCCCATCGCCGTGACCACCAGGGCGGCGGGAACCTGTTTTTCTTCGCCGTCCTGTCGGTAGACGACGTGATCCGATTCGACCCGGGTCACCGTCGCCCCCAGGATGATCCGCCCTCCGGCCTCTCTGATCCGCTTGTGGAGCCAGTAGCCGTGGGCGGTGTGTTTCCCGACGGGGGAAGCGGGGAGCATCTCGACGAGGGTCACCCCGATTCCCCGCGCGATGAGAAAATCGGCCGTCTCCAGGCCGACGTATCCGGCGCCCAGGATTACGGCCGGCTCCGCAGGTTCGGTCCTGCCGAGCAGAAGGTCGCGGGCGTCGTGGACGTGCGGAGCCGTCAGGCCGGGGATCTCCGGCTTCACGGGATCGGCGCCGGCGGCGAGAATCACGGCGTCGGGTTTCCCCTCCCTGAGCTTTTCCGCCGTACATTCCTGTCCGAAACGGATTTTCACGCCCAGCTTCTCCAGTTGACGGATGGACCATGCCGCCCAATCCCAATAAACCTCCTTGTGTGGCGGCCGACTCGCCGACCGGAGCTGACCGCCGGGGGAGGTCTCTCTTTCGAAAATCTCGACCTCGTACCCCCGTCCGGCGGCGGCCAGCGCGGCGGAGAGGCCCGCGGGACCGGCCCCGATCACCCAGAGCCGCTTCGATTTCGCCGCCGGAACCGGCGCTCCCAAATATTCCCGACCGCAGGCGGGATTGAAGGTGCAGGTGGACGATTTCATTTCGAAGCTCAGCCGTTCGATGCATCCCTGATTGCAGGCGACGCACCGGCGAATCTCCTCGAAATCCCCGGCGGCGGCCTTGGCGATGAAATCGGGATCGGTCAGATGTTGGCGGCCGAAACTGATCAGATCGGCATCTCCCGCGGCGAGCGCCTCCTCGGCCGTCTCCGGCCGGTTGATCCGCCCGACGCCGATCACTGGAACCCCGGCAACTTCCCGGATGGCCCGTGCCCGGAAAAGGTTGAATCCCGTTTCCATATCCATCGACGCGATGCTGAGATTTCCCGGCGTCGAGTAGACGCCGACCGAGCAATGGACGGCATCCACGCCGGCGGCCACGAGT